>NZ_JAIQZM010000017.1 GCF_023333595.1 Argonema galeatum A003/A1 | reverse complement strand
TTGCGGAATTAATCTTAACTCAAAACCGAAACGTTAATTCCGCAATGCTTCGCCCCTACATAATCTTGTAGCCCGAAAAGAGTAACGCAATTCCCACAAGGTAATAATATCATGTCCGGTAGCATCGGTTCTATAAAAAATTCCCACTCTTATCTGCGTTCATCTGCGTTCATCCGTCTTCATCTGCGGTTAAATTTAACCAATGATTCCCACAGATAATGCCGATGTAACCGGACATGATATAAGCCCTGATGAATAGAATTTGCGACTACACAAACGAAATTCGGTTGGTACGCGGACTATAGAAACAGAGTAGTGCGATCGCGTTGTGCTATCATAAAATCCAAAACTTAAAAGCGCATAACTTTCCCCTATGCAGCATCTATGACCCTAGCGAGTCGCCTAGAATTTCCTCTGAGTAAAGCGCAATACCTCTTCAACCGTGCCAGTCAACCCGGAGAAGGAGGCGACAAACAAAATTTCTGGCGTTCAGAACTGGGTTTCGAGTCGCCAGAAGCCATACAAGATGCCATTTTAGCAGCCGTATCGGTGGAGATGCTGCAACCCCAAGATACTAATGAATATGGGGAACGTTTCCGCGCTTACGTCCGAATTACCAGACCCAACGGCATATCACGACGAATTCGCACCGTCTGGATTATCCTATTTAATGAAGATATCGCTCGGTTTGTCACAGCAGTCCCCGATAGATTAGGAGGGTTATAAATATGCGTTTTCAAATTTTTGATTCGGTAAAACTTACAGAAGAAATCCCACTCACTGATGGGGGAACAGCGGCAATAGGAACAATAGGAGCAATTGTTGAGGTCTTTAAAAATGGCGAAGCCTACATGGTAGAACTATTTGGGGATTGGGTGAAATATGACGCACAGGAAAATTTTGTACCAGCAACCCCAGAAGAACCGAAATCTTTTGTAGAAACAATTGGTGTTGAAACCGTTTATTGCCACCAATTGCAACTCTATAAACCCGCCAGCGAGACAGTAGGATTGCAGACGCACTTGCAGAGCATTTTAGATGAACTTCCAGAAGTAAAATTAGCGGAAGTACGAGATTTTGCTGAATTCTTGCGTGAAAAAGAACAACAAACGAGTAAGCGTAAAATCGAGGATAATTCCTCAAATCAACAATAAAAATACCCCATTCACACCCTCACCCTCACAGGCTTAATATTCAACTAGCTTAGTGCCTATTCTCCGTCTCTTCAGAATATAGCGTTTTCCAATGAGTCCTGAACACATATTTAATAGTGAATGTTGGGTTACGACGCGGGAAAAGACGTATCTGTGAGCATTATTAAGTTAATTACCGCGTCGTAACCCAACCTACCATTGTTTACATCTCAAATGGAAAGACTATAGTCTGCTAAAGTTTAGCCAATATCCCGATCGCCTTCCGCCTCCAAATATTCAAAATTAGGATATTCAAAAATAGGAGAATAGGTTTTTGCCTGTTCTTGTTCCCTGAAATAATCGCTAAGTAACCCTCGTAGAGACGTTGCATGCAACGTCTCTACATTCTTTGAAAGGAGATGTCTATTAAATTGACTGTAAAATTTAGCTGCGTAGCAGCTTATAAGCCTCTGGGTTGGGCATCGGTAGGCATCTAAGGTACTCACTCCACACACTGTATCATCAGAATCTTTTATCTTTACACTGGTAAATCGGCGCGGGGGTTAAACGTTTCAATCTGCCGCAATTTTTCGTACAGTTCCAGTTCTCGCGGACTGGGATTTTTGGGAACAACTATTTGAATTTCCACTAACTGATCGCCCCGTTCGTCATCATCCCCAGGATATCCTTTATTGGCAAGACGCAATCTTTGTCCAGATTTAACTCCTGGTGGAATTGTCATTTTAACTCGACCATCCAGGGTTGGCACTTGTACTTGTCCTCCCAAGACTGCTTCGCTGGGGGTAATTGGTACGTGGCAGAGAATATCCGAACCTTCTAGTTGGTAAAAGGGATGAGACAATACTGTAATTATTAGGTAAAGGTCGCCTCCCTCGACGCCTTGATTTTTAAGACGGATGCGCTGATCGGTGACCATGCCACCTGGCATATTAACTTCTAGCGATCGCCCATCTTCTAGGCGAATGCGTTCCAAACCTCCAGTATAAGCTTTTTCTAAGGGTAATGTCAGTCGCGCTTCTATATCTTTACGATTGGCACGAGCAGAAATTGTATATGTCGTCTTCGTACTACCGGGACGGAAGGCATCGGCTGAGATCCCCTTACTGCTACTGGAAGGAGGCGCTGCTGTTGCCACCCGGCTTTCTTTGCGGCGTCCCAGCAGTTGATCGACAAAGTTGTTAAAGTCGCCAAACTGACTGAAATCGAAATCTTGCGTGCTAGTGCGATCGCCATTAGTGCGATTATCCCAGGTTTTAGGCTGGCGAACATTTCTGTTGAGGAACCCTCTCCTGTTCCAGAAGTTGCTGAACTGATCGTACTGCGATCGCCTACTCGGATCGGAGAGAACTTCGTAAGCCTCACCAATATCTTTAAATTTCTCCTCGGCAGCTTTGTTTCCCGGATTCAGATCCGGGTGATACTGTCTGGCTAACCGCCGATATACCTTCTTAATTTCCTCCGCCGAGGCATCTCTAGCAATGCCCAGAATCTCGTAGTAATCCCGAAAATTTTGCATACTTATTTGTCAATACTCAACAGTCAAGAGTCAAAAGTCAATAGTCAAAAGTCCTTGATTAGTTTCTAATGACTAATAGACATCTCCAGAAATTAAAGGTGCGTTACCTGTAACCCTTGTAGAGACGTTGCATGCAACGTCTCTACATTCTTTGAAAGGAGATGTCCGATGACTAAAGACTAATGACCAATGACTAATGACCTTTGACCAATTACAACCAATCATCATCATCGTCATCCCAATCTTTACTTTCGGAAACTTTGCTCGGCTTACCATAGCCTATGCTCTCAGAATCATTGCGGCGAGAAGACTGACCTTTTCCCGCGCCGGAGTAAGGGCGATCGTTATCGCGACTGGGGTAGTATGGGCGTTCTTCCTCGCGATCGTCTCCTGAGAAGGCCCGACGAATTGACCCAAAGAAGTCATCTTCTTCCTCACTAAAGCGCAGGCGTATTTCCCGTTGCAACTCGTAAAGGGCGTCTTGCAGGTCTGCCTGGGCGCGATCGATCCCGCGATCGTCATTTTTGGCCAAATAGTCGCGCAGTTCCTTGCTCACGCTTTCAATGCGATAGCGGTATTCGTTGGCAAACTGCATCCCAAAATCGAGCGATACTTCTCGGAGTTGTCGTTCCGCTTGAGTAATGAGAGATTCGGCGCGGTTGCGTTTCTCAATGCGTTCTCGCTTTAATCGATCGGCATCAGCATATTCTTCCGCATCCTGCAACATCCGGGCCACCTCATCCTGGCTTAAGGTAGAGGCTCCTTGGATCGTGATACTCTGTTCCCGACCCGTGCTTTTATCTTGAGCTGTTACCTGCAAAATACCGTTGGCATCAATATCAAAAGATACCTGAATTTGGGGTATTCCTCGCGGCGAAGGGGGAATGCCAAACAGCTTAAACCGTCCCAGCGATTTATTATCCGCCGCCATTTCCCGTTCGCCTTGAAGTACGTGAATTTCTACCAAAGTTTGATTGTTTTCTCCAGTAGAAAAGATATCGGAACGGCGCACTGGAATTGTGGTATTGCGGGGAATGATTTTTTTCATCACGCTGCCGATCGTTTCCAGTCCCAGAGACAGAGGAGTTACATCCAATAGCAGCACATCTTTGAGTTCTCCCGCCAAAATACCGGCCTGAATTGCCGCACCTACAGCAACCACTTCATCGGCGTTGATATTTTGATTTGGTTCTTTGTCAATCAAACTGCGAACCAGCTGTTCCACCATCGGCATCCGCGTCCCACCGCCGACTAATACCACTTCATCAATTTGAGCCGGATTTAGGCTGGCATCGGAAAGAGCGCGTTTGACGGGACGGCGAAGTTTGCTGACTAAATCTGTGCAGAGACTTTCAAATTGGGAACGAGTCAGAGTGGTTTCCAGGTGTACTGGGCCTTCTTGCGTAGCGGTGATAAATGGTAAGTTAATGTCCGTGACGGTAACGCCCGAAAGCTCAATTTTAGCTTTTTCGGAGGCTTCGAGGAGGCGTTGGAGAGCTTGGCGATCGCGCCTTAAATCCACACCTTCCTTTTCCAGAAACCCCTCTGCCAACCAGTCAACTATTTTCTTATCAAAATCATTACCGCCCAGTTGAGTATCGCCGCTAGTCGCTTTGACTTCAAAAACTCCATCTCCCACTTCCAGGATAGATACGTCAAACGTACCGCCCCCCAAGTCAAATACTAAGATAGTCTGAGTTTCGCGGCGATCGAGTCCATAAGCCAAAGCCGCCGCCGTTGGCTCATTCAAAATTCGCTTCACGTCTAGCCCAGCAATTTGCCCCGCATCCCGCGTTGCCTGTCGCTGAGAATCGTTGAAATAGGCCGGAACCGTAATTACGGCCCCCGTCACCTTTTCCCCCAGGTAGCGACTCGCCTCGTCTGCCAACTTCCGCAGCACCATTGCCGAGATTTCTTCCGGGGCAAATTCTTTGTTCAGGCGGGGACACTTGATTTTTATGCTGTTGTTTTCGTCTTTGCGAATGTTATATGGCACTCGCTTTGACTCTGGATTGACTTCTGCATAATTGCGCCCAATCAACCGCTTGACCGCATAAAACGTATTCTGCGGGTCGAGGACTGCTTGCCGCCGCGCCATTTGTCCGACGATGCGTTCCCCTTCTTTGTTGAAACCAACCACGGAGGGAGTTATCCGCATACCTTCGGCATTGGCAATAACAACCGGCTTGCCACCCTCCATGACGGCTACTACTGAGTTAGTTGTCCCCAGGTCAATGCCGACTATTTTGCCCATGCGTCTGTGTTCTCCTCGCGTGTCTTAGTTGAGAACTGTTGCTGGATTTATTGTATCTTGCCAATGGCCGATGCACGGAAGTGGGGAGTGGGAGAGTGGGGGAGTGGGGGAGTGGGAGAGTGGGGGAGTGGGAGAGTGGGAGAGTGGGGGAGTGGGGGAGTGGGGGAGTGGGGGAGTGGGAGAGTGGGAGAAGATCGATCGTTTAACAGGTGTAAGATTTTGGCATCTGGCTATGGCATCTGCCGATGATAGACCACGATCGACTGTTTAAGGAACTGCTTACTACTTTCTTTCCCGACTTTATAGACTTATTTTTCCCGGATGTGGCGGCGTATCTGGATCGGGACACGCTGACATTTCTGGACAAGGAAATTTTTACCGATGTTACCGCTGGGGAAGAATACGAAGCCGATTTAGTGGCGAAAGTGCGCTTTCGGGGCGAAGAATCCTTTTTCCTGATTCATACCGAACATCAATCGGAAGCGCGGGGCAACTTCAGCAGGCGGATGTTTCGTTATTTTGCCCGTTTGTACGAGAAACACGCTCTGCCAGGTTATCCGATCGCCTTATTTTCCTACGATGTGCCACAACGTCAAGAGCCAACTTCCCATCGGGTTGATTTTCCCGATTTTAAGGTGCTGGAGTTCAATTACCGGGTAATTCAGCTAAATCGCCTCAATTGGCGCGATTTAGCTGAATTACCCAAATCCAGTAGCTAGTGCGCTGATGGCAAAAATGAAGATAGCGCCGAGCGATCGGCCCAGAGTGAAATTGGAATGTCTGCGCTTGATGGCTACTTTAAAGCTCGATCGAGCGCGAATGCGTTTGATTTCCGGGTTTGTTGACACTTATCTGCGCTTGAATGCAGAGGAGGAAACGCTTTTCCGAACTGAGATTAATACAATTGAACCATCTGAGGGAGAGGGGTGTGGTCAAAACCCGTTGGTAGAAGAGGAGCGGGCGAGCCACCACTGATTTTTGGTTATAAATATAATAAAAATCAGAATTATATTCATCACAATTGTGGCCACAGAAGATTTACTCCTGTGGCCACAATTGTGTACGCTGGTTCTGTGGACAGCCATTGAAGAGTGACTACCACACGGAGGTGAAAAATTTTCGGGCCAAAAACTGAGAAATATGGCAATGTCTGTTCATATTGTCGTTTTCAGGACACGGCCATGAAACAAGATTACAATCATCTTATCTCTCAACTAGCCACCCAGTTATTCTCGGCCATTGCGGAGTCGGAATCGGAATAATCTTATCGTCTTCGATATTTGCCGGATTAACTATCGGAATACCATCGGAAATATAGTCAGATTTGTGCAAAAGCGATCCAAATAGTCCAGTAAAAACTTTGCCGCCAATTTCACTTACAGCGCTTTGCGCTGTTATGAGGTACAATAAAATATCATTTTGTAGCCAAAGCTAATGAAAGCATATTCACTTGAGTTCCGAAAAAGAATAGTGGTAGCACATTTGGTAGAAAAGATGTCAATCAGGAAAGTAGCCACCAATTTTGCTGTCAGTAAAAGTTTAGTCCAAAAACTGGTAAACCAACAAAGAACAGAGGGAAATCTACAGCCCAAACAGACGGGAAAGCCACAATTTAGTTACCTGACTTCTGCTTCCGCAGAAGTCAAAGCATTAGTAGCAGCTCATCCAGATGCCACAATAGCCGAGTTATGTGAATTATTTGCACTTAAAACGGGAAATTGGGTGAGTAAATCGGCAATGTGTCGCTGTTTGCAAAAATTAGGGTTAAATCGGAAAAAAAAACTTGGTATAGTAGCCAAGCGGCGACAGAAAGAGTCCAAAAATTGAGAGTCGAGTATTGGTAAAAAATCAAACATATCGAGCCAGAAAATCTCGTATTTTTGGATGAAACAGGCATTCTACTAGGGTTGACCAGAACTCATGCTCGTTCATATCCAGGCACAAGAGTAACCGAACTAAAACCATTTTATCGAGCCGCTAAGGTGACAGCTATTGGCGCAGTTAGTATAAACACAAAGTGCTGGCATTGATGACAATGAATGACTTAATCTGTAGGTGCTAGCGTCATTTGTTTATCTCCTTACTCATCGAACATCATTTAAGGCTTCTTCGTAGGTGTCACCTTCACCCACTACAATCCCCTGAATTCCCAATGGATAAGCAACATAGCCGTCAGAGTGCTTTTCTACAATGATTTTGATGTTTTTCATAGTCAACTCTCCCAAATTACTTCTAAAACCCAAAGCAAGCCAATACAGCCTATCGACCGCATAACATTCCCCCAATTCCAGCTAAAATTTCTGCACTCTCTGCGTCCAGTGCCGCGATCTCATCCATGATTTCTTGCGGCTCTCGTAGTGCAGATTCCTCTTCCTTATTCGGATTCTTCACCTTTCTCCCCCTATCCCCCCCAGAATTGGGGGAGAAAGTTTTTGCGTAAGTCCTGTTAAATAGGAACCAATTCCATCACACTACAGGGAGTTTCCATTGTCAAAATCCGTTGCAACTGAAAACCTGCTTTCTCAAACAGTTCTCTAAATTCGCTCTCAGTGCGCGGGCCTCCATAGCTTATGGTCAGCTCATCCAAGTCTACCCATTTTATCCAACTATATTCATCACCAGGAGGAACAATAGAATCGATCGCCAGCAGCTTACCATTTTTTGCTATGGCATTGCGGATATTGTTGAGGATTTTTATCAGACTATCATCATCCCAGTCAATGAAAATGAAGGATAAAGTATAAATATCGCCCCCAGTCGGTACAGATTCAAACATATCTCCTCCGACTCTTTCACAGCGATCGATCACCCCTTCCTTTTCTAGAAACTCGGCTGCTTCAACAACAGTTTGTGGCATATCAAAGAGAACGCCTTTCAGGTGCGGGTTTGCTTTGAGAATCGCCGATATTAGCGATCCTCTGCCACCAGCGACATCTACAACTTTGCTATTATCGGAAAAGTCATAAGATTTGATGAACGGCGCGTGAAAGTTTCTAGCAGCAGCCAACATTGTCCGATCGAACAGCGCCTGAGACTCAGGATTTTTTACTAAATATTCCCAATAGCTATTTACTTGATAAAGGTGATGTATAGCAGGTTTACCATCTTTGACAGCGCGAAACATCTCCCCTGTGCTTCGCCAATGCCAGTCGTCGCAGTGCATCAAAACTTGGTCGCGGAAGGAATAAGGATTATCGCTGCGAAGATATTCAGCAATTGGGGTAAGTGCGAACTGATATGGCTCAACTTCGGTAAACACACCAACACTAGCGAGGCAGCGAAGCACTCGGTATAGTGAAGGAGCGTGACTGTTGGTAGCTTGCGCGAGTTCATCAACACTCTTGGATTCTGTCGTCAACAAATCGGCAATACCCAGTTTGGCGGCAATGTTTAGCGCTTGGGTAAGCCAAAGCTTACTTGTCAGTTCGACAAAAGCCATCATTGGTGATTTGGTTTGGGGGTTACTCACGATCTTCACTTCTTGTGTGGGTATGAGATGTTTCGTTTCTTAAAGACATTAGTCATTAGTTATTAATCATTAGTCATTAGTCAAGATCGAAACTAAGGACTCTTGACTAATGACTTTTTTCTCCCTTCGATCCGATCGGCAGCTAGTGCAGTGCGGCAGAAATAACTCACCAGGAAAGAAGTAGTTAAATGCCTGACACTCAAAGGATTTTTGACTTTTGACTTCCGCGTAGCGGCAGCTAGAGTCCCAGGTCAAACACTTGGTCTTCGTTATCAGAACGATAGACAACACCCTTATCCTTTTCGTATTGCTTGTACAAAGCAATCATTTTTTTTAACTGGTCTGGATTCTTTTTGGACAAGTCAACTAATTCTCTGGGGTCTTGTGTAATGTTAAACAACTTCCACTGATTATCCCCATAGGGCTTGTTGATTTTGCTAACTTTCCAGTCTCCCAGGAACAAAGCCCTGTTCCCATCGCCGAACAGCTCGAAACCTATAGGATCGTTATCACCGTAGATGCGAGTAGCTGTACCTTCCAATAAAGGACGCAGAGAACGCCCTTGGAGAGGAATAATGGGATTACCTTGATAACTGGTTCCTGGATGCTGAGCCCCAGCGTAATCCAAGAACGTGGGCATCATGTCCATCACGGAAGCAAACGCAGCACTTTTGGTTCCCTGCTTAATAGCACCAGGGTGGTAGAAAATGGCTGGTATGCGAATACCGCCTTCATAAACTCTTCCCTTGAAACCAAAGAAGGGAGTTGCACTCGTGTCGGCCCAACCCGCGCCGTAGCTGACGAAGGAGTTAGTATTTCCTATGTTTTCATAGCGGTTGTCGATTTTCTCCTTTTTAAACCAGTCCTCAAATTCCTTATGTCCCTTGGCAAAATTGTGAGCCGCCGCACCATTGTCGGAGATAAATACGAAGATGGTATTCTCGTACTCGCCGATACTCTTCAAGTGAGCAATTAGTCGGCCAATATTGCCATCCAGGTTGTCAACCATCCCTGCATATATAGCCATCAGCTTGGAATTGTACCGCCGCTGTTCGGGGGTGAGGCTATTCCAGGCAGGAACTCCAGCTGCTCTGGCGGGAAATTGTAGATTATTGGGAATGATGCCAAGTTGCTTCTGGCGTTGGAAACGCTGTTCGCGAATGCGATCCCAGCCAATATCATACTTGCCCATATACTTCTTAATGTATTGCTGGGGAGCCTGCAAGGGATCGTGGGGCGAGGTGTAGGCAGCATAAATGAAGAAGGGTTTGCCATCTCCACGATTCTGATTGATATTCTCTATGAGCTTGTTGGTATAAAAATCGGCGGAGAAAAAGTTTTGGGGTAGGTTGACATTTTTACCGTTGTTATTGTATGTCGCTACGGGTTTTCCTGGGCTGTATCCCCTTTGGTTAAGATGATTCGCGGCACCGTCGATCAAGGCAAATGATTGCTCAAAGCCTCTAGCTGCGGGGACATGGGCTGCATCGTGACCCAGGTGCCACTTGCCGATCATATAGGTGTGATAGCCAGCATCTTTTAATACTGTGGCGACACTTACAACCCGATCGTTAAGTTGGCCTTCATATCCCGGCTTACCCTTCTGACGATCGGTTAAATCCTCACCCATACTACCAAGACCAGCTTGGTGGTTATCCACTCCGCTCAGCAGCATAGAGCGGCTAGGGGAGCAAGCAGCCCCACCGTAGAATCTGGTCAGCTTCATGCCGCCCTTTGCTAAGGTATCTATGTTCGGAGTGGGAATCTCACTCCCAAACGCACCCACATCGGAATAGCCCATATCATCGGCCATCAGTAGCACAATATTCGGCCCTTTCTTTTTGGCAGTTTCGGTTTGGGCTGGCGAGCTTTTTCTCGCAATTGAACAGGCTATCAAGGAAAAGGAGGAGAAAGCTACTAGCAGGATAAATTTTGAAACTCGGTTCTTCATAGGGTAATCTCTCTTTTTGCTCCTAATAAGAGGGGATTTGATTAGTTCAACTTGACAACTGCTGACCCTTTGGCCTAGAAGAGGTGCGATCGATAACCTCGTTCTTTCACCAAATTAAACAGTATTATTTTACTGCTAACACGCAGATAAACATAGGCTTTACTCAGGAGTCATTGCCTCTTCTATGGCATCATCTAATGCTTGTTGAATTAATCCCGGCAAATACCCTCCGTCTTTCACCCATTTGGCGCATTCAATCCCTAATTTATCCACAATAAAAACCTCATATTTCTCAATCTTTTCCGAAGGTAACAAATCTTTCCAACGCCCATTTTTACCTTTCCCGAAGAATCTTTTCGGAAGAAATCCTGGCGACTGGAATTTCTCCCAATTTTCTGTCATGTATTCTAGCGAAGACTCCTGCAAAACAAGATCTTTTTTGGCTGCATCCATTTTTACACCTAGAAGTTCAGCCATTCTTTCGACTTCTTTTGGCTTATCGCTGATTAAGTTAGCATAATGAACCAAAAGCACGTTTGGAAGGTGTTTAACCCGCCACCAACTAAGTATATTTTCCCAAAGAGGCCATAAATGTCTTCCTGTTTCTAGCCAGTTATCCCAAAACTCTGGAAAGGTTTCTTCCACCTTCTCTTCTTCGTACAAGCTGGGATCGTAACCTCCCCCAGCATTATATAGGGACAGGGCAACGTCTCTTCCGTCTCTTACCAGATAAATGTACTTTGTTTCTGGATTATATGGCAAAGCGTCAAAAGGTAGGTGAGTCTTGAGAAATCTAGACTCTGGTAAGTTCTCTATATGGTTCAGTTTTACTTCTAACGAGGCGAAAGTTGGGTCAGGATTGTATTCTACCCACGGACTTAATTCGTGTATAGATTTATATCCCCTCAGATCGCTGTCGCCATTAAGTAGTAGATTAACGATTTGTTGAGTCAAGGTTGTGCCTGACTTGTAGCAAGAAGCAATGACTACATCTGTTTTCCGAGGGGAAACACTATTCCAAATAGTCGAATCGCAATATTTGTTTTTTACTTCTACTATATTCATTGTTTTTGCTGAGTATTTTTTCAAGACAACTGGAGTGACTGACAGAGATTTATGGCTAAGTAAGTGGTGAGAGAAAGTCAGATTTCTATGTTGGAGTATAGCACGGCAGCATAATTCCAGTTTCACACGCGGCTATTGTGCCGAGTATAGTTGTGCCACCTAACTTTAGGTTGTTCCTCAACAGGGGTTTCGCCAGCCTAATCTACCGCAGACTCAGGTTAAGGATATTACTGGAGAAGAGTAGCTAGTATAAACCAAGACAATCCAGCAAGTTCTTAAGCAGATGCCAATAGATCGCTTTAGCCGATCGCAGCGGTTAATGCAAAGCCAGCATAATCAGGCGAGATTAAGCTTGACCGCTACACCCAAATATTTTCTCACAACTCGTGAAGGATTGCTATAGAAAGTTAAGCAACCGAAACTGGCAAAGAACTTGAAAGTTGGTCGTAACCAATAAAAAAACCTACTTTTCCTACCAATTAAAAAATTACAGTCCGGCAATTTTTTGTTATATTTACATTTTTAATATCCTAATGTAAAGTTGGTAGCCTCTCAAGTGACTCTATAAGCAATCAAATTTGGGCCTACTTGACCCAGAGGCTGATTTTTGGGAAAGTTTTCTTGAACAGACAGATTTATTGTGGTGTGAGTATCAGTGCAACTATGGCTAAACTCTTTGGCAAAACTTTGGTAGCCATTGTAACCGTCTTCAGCAGTGGGCTGCTGGGGTCTGAGGGTGCAATGGCTGGAGATCCTTCAATTATCGAAGGGCTAACCCCTTTACCCGATCCAGCTGCTTCTGTGGAAGTACCTTATCAGAATATTGGAACCGATCCTGTCTTAGGCAATACCCCCGCTTCTGAATCATCAGAAAAAACCGACCCGATGGCAAGGGTGACCTCAGTCTCCAGCCTCAGAGACGTGCAGCCAACAGATTGGGCGTTTGGAGCATTACAGTCTCTGGTTGAGCGATATGGTTGTATTGAAGGTTATCCAGATGCTACTTATCGCGGTAACCGAGCGATGACTCGCTACGAATTTGCGGCTGGGTTAAATTCTTGCTTGAATCGAATTCAAGAATTGATTGCCACGCTACCGCAAGGTATTGGTAAAGAAGACTTGAACTCATTGCAAAGACTGCAAGAAGAGTTTGCTGCCGAACTTGCTTCCCTGCGGGGTCGCGTAGACGCCCTGGAAGCACGTGCAGCAAGAATAGAGAAACAGCAGTTTTCTACTACCACCAAGCTTAGCGGTCTGGTAACGACGTATTTTGGAGATGCGTTTGGCGAAAATGCTGGCCCAGTCAATAACGCCACTTATGGCTATCAAACCTATCTCACCTTCCTGACCAGCTTCACGGGTAAAGACAGCTTGATAGTCGGCCTAGAAGCGTCAAATCTCAAAAGATTTGACACCGCGACCCGATTCCCGACCACGGATTCGATCGGCACCACAAATGAAGCCCGTCTTGCGATCACAGGTGCTGAGGTATATGGGTTTGGGGATAACGATATTGGCCTCAGCCAATTGCAATACCGCTTACCGATCAACGACAAAGTGGCCATTTCTTTTGATGCCTTTGCCAGCAACAGGATTCTCTCGGCACCCATCACGGGGTTGAACAGTCTGTCTAACGGTCCGGTATCGTACTTCGGTAAAACGGCTCCGTTGCTTTACCCGGTGAATCAGCAGACAGGGATTGGTTTGCAATGGCAGATTGCTCGCTGGTTTACTGTGGACTTTTCTTTGGGAAGGGATTTCAAGACAGAAGACCCTGGTACGGGACTGTTCAAGGCTGGCTACTCTGCTTCTGTCCGCCCGGTGATTAATCTCGGTCGGTTTAGGTTTTCTGGTTCGTATATGAACAGCTACTCCCCTGCGTTTGGGATTGATACGTTTTCCGGTAGTAACGCTTCCAGAGTGGTTGGGGCAGGGCCTGTGATTGCTAACACTTTGTTTGCCGGTGCTTTCTATCGATTTACGCCAAGTTTTGAGTTTGGTGGCGCGATCGCTTATTCCAAGGCGCGAGCTTTGGGCCAAGGTACGAAGGGAGATGCTGAGGTATGGCAATTTGATGCGGATTTTGTTTTTTACGATGTGGGTAAAAAGGGAAACACAGCTGGCATAATCTTTGGGATGCAGCCCAGGCTGACTGGGACTAGCAACGCGGCGCTGGCTTCTGCGATCGGTTTAGAACCTGGACAGCGGAACGATCGCGATGTCGGCTTTCACGTTGAAGCATTCTATAACTATCAGGTGAGCGAAAATATTACGATTACCCCTGGCGTCTTCTGGCTGACAGCCCCGAATCACGACGAGCGCAACCCAGATGTGATTGTTGGCGTAATCAGAACCAGCTTCAGTTTCTAGGCGAATTGATTTTTTGCCCCCCTTTGCCCCTGCCCCCCAACGCAAGGGGGAAATCTTGCTCCCCCTCTCTGTTGCGGAGAGGGGGCTCTTGGGTGAGGTTTGTCCCCGCGATAGTTAGTAGCTCGATCGCACACCTAACCGGAATCTTTACGTTTAATTAAATGTCGGCAGAATTGGTATTATATTATTAGTAAAGCTACTCGTAAAGATCGATAAATTTTCTGCTGATCGCTAATGTCGTTAACTTTTTTTATCTTTTCTTGATAATCTTCTCTCAATGAAATGTCTGACAAAACCAAGCCTAACGTGAGCGTACCTAAATACCTTCCTCTTCACATAGCTAGAGCAACGTGGAGTATGAAGTCTGGGCTAGAAGCTCTGCAATTGTCAAACTGGATTGACATTGATGAAAACTTTGTCCCAGAACTTAACCTAAAAGCTCAACGCCTAAAAGAAAGCTACTCAGATGTTGTTGCTACTCTACCGGGGAGCGAAGCGGGTCAACAAGAAATATTAGACTTGTTGTTAGCTCATCTGCTCGAATACTTCCCAGAATACTATCGATTAGAAGGCACAAAAATAGAAAACCTCAAGACAGGTCAAGTTTGGGAAATTTCGGACTACGAGGATGTTCCCATTGCTCTAGCCGGTCAATTGGTGCAAGAAGATTTATGTCTGATGCAGCCAACTTCAGAAGGTCATGTTCTAAAGGCAATATCCTCCACTTTTCCTCTATTCTGGCGAGTACCTGACAAGATTGGACTCCCTCTATACAAAATCCATCACCCTGTGCCGCAATTTCCCGAAAAACTAAAGCATCCTCTGGAACTCTATTTTGAACGCCTAAAACCCGATCGTCCTGGAACTAGAATTGCCTGGGGGATTGCGCCAACCCCCCTTTTGGTCATAGCTTGGTATCAGCCAACAGAAGGATGGGAGAAAGCTATTACAGCTGAGAATGCCGGAGAACACCTGTGGCTGAGAACCGAGCATCAAACTCTCCGACGATTGCCAAAAAGTGGTGATATTTTATTTACAATTAGGTCTTTTGTAGATCCAATTTCTGCTTTGAAGGATTATCCCACAAATCGCAAAAATTTGGCAACTGTGATTCGACAAATGCCTCCTGAAACACAAACATATCGGGGTATGCAACCGTTTTTGGAGCCATTGCTTGCTTATCTCGAGCGGTAATGTCTAGTTAATGGTCGCGAGATCTAAAAATTTTCTGTTGTCATCGTTGGTTAAATTTTTACCGCAGATGAAGACAGATGTAGGCGTTCGCGAAGCGTGCCGGAGGCATTAGCCTTCCCGAAGGGTACGCAGATAAACGCAGATATGAGAAGGCGAATTTTTTTTAGGCAACCGATGCTACCGGATGTGATATTATAGCAAATCGGGGTTATTTACCCCCTTTATAGTGTGAAGTGTAGGGGTGAAGCATTGCGGCAATAAGTGTATTCCCCTAACCAAAGCCTTTCTACCGCAATGCTTCACCCAACTTATGGATAATGGGGGTTTTTATCCCGGATTTGGTATTACAGCGGCTTGCAGTAGAATGAAATACAGGCCAGAAACCCGGTTTCTTCAAGAAACCGGGTTTCTATATACCTCACGCACCTGAAACGCGCTTCTCCTCTGCCCCTCTGCCTCTCTGCTCCTCTGCTCAATAAGTACGGAAGAGACGGTTTATTTGAGCGCTTCGATCAGAGTTTTGCGAAAATAAAATATGCCGTATTCGGTTCCTTGAGCGAGTGGCTGAATAGATTTGTAGGCTCTCGATTTAACTTGCTGCTGCATAATGGTGTTGACATAGGTGTCTTCATCAAAAACCTTGGCAAATTGTAAGGGAGTTTCTCGCTCGATTTTCAGAGGAAACTTCTCCATCTGTTCTGGACTCTGACAAAAGAATTTTTCAATGATCGTCAATTCAGGATTAATCGGGTTAACTTGCCAAACTAAGACAAAGTTTTCTAATGTTAGGATGGTCGTGTTCGGAAAAAGCCAAGCTATATAAGTAGGTTCTGTTGGCACTGAATAGTCATATTTCTGAAGCAAGTGAATACCGCTGAGGGAACTGCTCACAAAACCTGGCAGTTGAACATCCGGTGCGATCGTTTGGGGATGCACCATTGGGATATGGTAAACATCAATATAATTTTCCAAAAGAATCTTCCAGTTGTACGGCACCTCATAGGTAAGTTTATTCGCTATCCGCAAAGTTTCCCACGGCTGGGAATACTGCTCTAGATGTTGGGGAACGCCTGCTAAAAACTCACTTAATGGCTGCGCTTCCGGGTCAAGGTTGACAAAGATAAATCCACACCAACTATCTACTTGCACCTTGGGTAAGGCAATTGCCGATTTGTCGAGACTGGGAAAGGATTCTGGGTATGTCACGGCTTGAAGTTGACCTTCCAAGTTATATATCCAGCCGTGATAAGGACATTGCAAACGTTTGCAGTTGCCTTGCCCCTCAATTATACGCATACCTCGATGGGGGCAGACGTTGTACATAGCTCGCAGCTTTCCAGAAGATGTGCGAGTAAGTAAGATGGGTTCATCTCCGATCGTACAGCTAAGGTAATCGCCGGGATTAGCCAACTGTTCTTCCCGACCCACAAATTGCCAATTTTTATACCAAATCCTCTCGCGTTCTTGGGCAAAAATCTTGGGGTCGGTGAACCAGTAACCGGGTACTGCCAATTCGGCGACTTCCACATCTAAATTCAGGCTGGTGCGAATCATCTGATTTGTCATTATGTCAACTCATTCGTTATGAATTTTTACAGTTTTTCGATCCAGCAGATCTGTGATTCCAAATAATAACTGGCCTGAAGGAGATTTATATCTGCCCCTAACCAATGCTTTCTTTTTTATATTATGCCTGTTTAGATCGTAAATTTAGCAAGCTTTGTTGGTAAGCGATCGCACATTTACCAGAATCCTCACAATCCTACAATACCTACCTGGATTTTTACCTAAAATTTGGTATTCTGCTTGTAAAATACAATGTTGCCATACATCTTCAATACTACAGACGACTATGACTGAGCCCCAAAACCTCGAAACTAACTCACCAATGAAGGCTTTTGTTGAACTTTCCAGTGGACTTTGGATTAACCAAGCCCTGAATGTCGCTGCCAAATTGGGCGTTGCGGACTTCCTAACAGAGGGAGCCAAAAGTGTTGAGGAACTTGCACAAGCTACCGAAACCTACGCGCCTTCGCTGTATCGATTGCTTCGCGCCCTTGCTAGTGTCGGCGTCTTTACTGAAGTGGAACCACGGCGATTTGCCCTAACTCCTGTGGGTGAATATCTTCGCGAAGATAATCCTTTTTCCTTACGCTATCAAGTGATGATGCACTGTAGCGAGTGCAATTGGCCTCTTAAAGGGGAAATGTATCGGACTGTCAAAGATGGTAAGCCCACGATACAACATATTCATCAAGTAGAAAACTACATGGAGTACCTGGATGGACATCCCCAGGAGGCAGAACTATTTTTTAGAGCGGTAGGCGGTATCCTCAAAAACTTTTGTCTGCCATTGTTGGAAGAATACGATTTATCTGGTTTCACAAAAGTTGTCGGTGCGGCTGGGCCAGAAAACGTAGCGATCGGTTGGATGCTAAAAAATAACCCTAAAATGCAAGGAATTCTGTTTGGCCCGCCGCCAGTAATCGCTGAAGCAGCTGAATACCTGAATAGTGAGGGAGTAGGGAACCAATGCGAAACAGTGGAGGGAGATTGGAGTACACCTGTGCCTGCGGGTGCCGGACTCTATACCTTGTCCTACACGATGATTGAATCGGACGATGACGCTGCTTTAAAAATCCTGCAAAATCTCCGTGGCGCTGTGGCTGAAAACGGCAAGGTGCTGGTCATGGATTCTGTAATTGCTCCAGGCAATGAACATGACTGGAACAAATGGCTGGATCTGGAGGAAATGACGATGGGTAATTGGAAAGTACGCACTCAAGAGGAATTCAATGCACTCTTTGAGAAAGCTGGTTTTAAATTGACGCGCGTCATCGCGAAGAAAGGAGAAACAGCTGCCAGCCTGATGGAATTAGTTCCGGCTTAACTATCATAAAACAAGTTCACTTTTCAGCACCCACTATTATTTAGTGGGTAAATTCCAGAAACTTATAGTGTGATCGAAATGAGCAACTTTCCAAGTACCAAAACCCAATCGCCGATGCTTGCTATTGTCGAACTGGCAAGTAAACTCTGGATTAACCATGCCATCAGTGCCGCTGCCAAGTTGGGTATTGCTGATGTAATGAGCTATGAAGCGAAGAGTGTGGAAGAAATCGCCCAAGCTACTGAAACTCATGCTCCCTCGCTGTACCGATTGCTTCGCTGCCTCGCCAGTGTTGGTATTTTTACTGAAGTTGAGTCTCATAGTTTTGCCTTAACTCCGATGGCGGATTTCCTTCGTAACGATCATCCACAATCTCTGCGCCATTTAGTCATGATGCACTGTCAACCTTGGCACTTGCGATTCACTGGGGAACAGATGCACTCGGTTAAAAAGGGTGAACCCGCTGTTAAAAAGGTTTATCAGATCGATGCGCTATATGAATATTTCGATCGAGATCCTGAAGCTGGAGAACTCTTTAATAAGGGGATGGTTGGTCTGACGAGGAACTATCACATACCGTTGATTAAAGAGTATGACTTTTCCGGTTTTACTAAAGTAGTAGATTTGGCGGGCGGTCAAGGCGGGCTGATTGCAGAAATTTTGAAAGCAAATCCTCACTTACAGGGTGTTCTGTTCGATTTGCCACAAGCGATTGAGCAAGCTGCCGATTTCCTAGCACAACAGGGCGTAGCCGATCGCTGCGAACGGGTAGGTGGAGATATGTTTGAATCCATACCTGCGGGTGCGGATCTCTACACGATTTCATACACTATTATTGATTGCAGCGATGAGAGTGCGATCGCACTACTCAGTAGCATTCGCCGTGGGATGGCTGAAAATGCTAAGTTGCTGGTAATTGATTCTATTGTGCCGACCGGAGATGAGTTTCACTGGGTCAAATGGTTAGATTTAGAGGTGATGACCATTGGCAACGGTAGGGCCCGCACTGAGGCAGAATTTAAGGAAATCTTCCAAAAAGCAGGTTTTGAATGGGTACGCACCATCTCGGCTGGAACTCCCGTTAGTGGGATGGAATTAGCGCCTGTGAAATAACTAAACTTTTCACTTCTAGAACACCAATTCAGTAATCGTAGGGGTAAAAACACATTACCAACCATTACTGAATTGGTGTTTTAGGATACTACAGCGGCTTGCAGTCGAATGAAGTACACCCCAGAAACCCGGTTTCTTCAAGAAACCGGGTTTCTCTTGTCTACCTCACTCATCTGAAAGGCGCTGTAAGTAAGAAAGTTATGGCTAAACTTAGTCCTTTGGTTATAGTTCGGACTAAAAGCAAGCCTTTATACTAAAAATAATGTAAAGTAATGTAAAAAGCAGAAGCTGTTTGAGTCGAGATTTTGGAGAGTAAAAATTTGAGTGAATCTATGAAGCTGACGCTGTCAAACCAGTATGATTTTGTGCCGCGCTTCTTCCGACTGGCGATCGCAAACGTCCTGTCGAATATTATGGTGCCACTGGCCAATTTAAGCAGTGTCATCTTCCTGGGACATCTTCCAGCTATCCACCACTTAGCTGGAGTCGCCCTAGCTGGCAATCTGCTTAACCTCGTCTACATGGTGTTAATCTTTCTAAGAATGGGCACCACTGGGGTAACAGCTCAAGCTGTGGGAAGAGATGACCGAGAGGGTGTGCTATTGGTGGTACTGCGTAATGGTTTAATTGCGATCGCGCTGGGAATTGCGATCGTACTCTTGCAGCACCCTTTAGGAGATCTGGGGTTTGCGGCGCTAAGAGATGTCGAGCCAGACGTGAAAGCTTCAGGCATGGCCTATTTCCACACCCAGATTTGGGGAGCCCCTGCCATTTTACTCAACTTCGTCGTCATTGGTTGGTTTCTGGGACGAGAAAAAAATGGCTTGGTTGTGGTATTGTCTGTCGCTGGTAATGCTGCCAAAATCGCACTCGATTACCTCTTTATTGTCCGCTTGGGCTGGGAAAGTACTGGAGCTGGAGCGTCCTATGCTATAAGCCAGTATCTGGCCTTGTTAATAGGATTGACTTTTTTCTGCACAGAAATCAAGTGGCAAGAGATAAGAGCCGTAGCTGGAAAAATTTGGGACACCTCAGCTTTTAAAGCCACTTTGACCCTGAATGGAAACATTTTGGTCAGCAATTTCATTACGCTCTTTGCTTTCCTGGTGTTTAACTATCAGGCAGCAGGGATGGGCACGATTGTCTATGCTGAAAATGCTTTGCTTTTACAGATATTCGGCTTGAGTTACTATTTTGTTGAAGGATTGGGATTTGGCACAGAAACCCTGACTGGAAACTTTAAAGGGAAAGGAATTACCGAAAAGTTATTTCCTCTTGTTGCCATTTCTGTAGTCACTAGCCTGGTGGTGGGACTCACTTTTTCGGGAGTGCCTACTCTATTTCCTAAGACTGTTTTCGGCCTGTTGACCAACCACACCGAAGTCACTAACGAGATTAGTGTTTATGTTCCTTGGTTATTGCTGGTCTTGGGATTCAGTTCAATAGGTTTTATGCTGGAAGGGTACTTCTTGGGTTTAGCAGAAGGGCATACGCTCCGCAATGCTAGTTTAATCTCTATTATTGTGGCATTTACGCCTGCTGCTATTGCTGCTTGGAAGTATCACAGCAACCATATTTTGTGGTTGTCTTTGTCTGTGTTTCTAGCATTCAGAATGCTGATATTTGCGGTACAAGTACCCAGGACGTTTGTCAGCGATATTGGGAATGATAGTGACTCGGTTCCGCTTTTTGAAGCAGGTTCTGCCGAATTTATGCCTGCTTTTAAAGAAAATGGGAGCTTTGCTGAGGTGACGTTGGATCGGGAACCAGAGAGCGATCGCATATACTAAGAACGATTCATGCGGTTCATTAACCGCTATGCTCTTATCTAATGGTATGGCTTACGGCGACAGATGAAAGTAGCGATTACGGGTGCAACAGGATTTGTCGGCAGTCGCTTGGTAGAGCGGCTGCACGCTGAAGGAAATAGGGTGTTGGTCTTGACTCGCAACCCAGAACGTGCTAGGAAAGTTTTTCCTAGCAATAACTTTCCGAATGTGGAAATCGTTGCTTATACGCCAAGGGAATCGGGTGAGTGGCAAAAAAGTATCTCCGGTTGTGACGGGGTGGTAAATCTGGCTGGGGAATCCCTGGCGGAAGGTCGCTGGACGCCAGAACGCAAGGAAGCGATTATGGATAGCCGTAAGATTGGCACCCAAAAAATTGTGGAGGCAATTTCTCAGGCTAATCCGAAACCGACGGTGTTGGTGAATCCTTCAGCGATCGGCTACTATGGCACTAGCGAAACGGCTACTTTTGATGAAACCAGTCCGGCTGGTGATGGTTTTCTGGCTTCTGTTTGCGAAACTTGGGAAACTGAAGCTCAAAAAGTAAAAGATTTGGATGTTCGACTGGTAATTCTGCGCGTTGGGATTGTTTTGGGGATGGGAGGTGCGATCGCAAAAATGCTACCTCCATTTAAACTGTTTGCAGGTGGGCCGATTGGCAGCGGTCGTCAGTGGTTTTCTTGGATCGATCGCGAAGACCTCGTTAACCTAATTTTGTCCTCCCTGCGCCGTCCCGACATTGAGGGCGTCTTCAATGCTACAGCCCCCAATCCTGTGCGTATGGCTGAGTTCTCCCACACTTTAGGGCAAGTTCTCAAGCGTCCTTCCTGGCTACCTGTACCTGGTTTTGCTTTAGAAGTGCTATTGGGAGATGCTGCTGTAGTCGTTTTGGAAGGTCAGCAGGTTTTGCCTAAACGCACTTTGCAGTCTGGCTTTGAATATCAATATCCTAAGTTGAAGCTTGCTTTGGAAAACATTTTGACCTCATAGGATATCCAGACTTATTTCCCCTCTTCCCCTCTTCCCCTCTTCCCCCTCTTCCCCCTCTTCCCCTAGTCCCTAGCCCCTAGCCCCTAGCCCCTTCTGACCCTAGCCCCCAGCCCCTGAGTTCAGGCGTTTGGAAATCCAACTGGTAACTCCACTGAGAATGGCACCTGCCATAAGAATACCGATCGCTGGGGTAAATAGGGGTTCCCAAAGTCTATGCCAAAGGTCGAAACCCAGGGGAACTCCAGCAGCTTTACCTAGAAGTGCGATCGCAAACCACAAAAAACCGCTCAAAACCAGGAAAAAATCCCACATTAAAGCCACGTTGAGCCAATTTAGCAATTTATCTTTCATTTTTTGTCCGTTGTCTCTTGTCATTTTTCATCTGCTATTATCATTTATCCTGTTTTACAATGACCAATAGACATCTCCTTTCAAAGAATGTAGAGACGTTGCATGCAACGTCTCTACAAGGCTTCTAGGTAACGCATCTTTAATTTCTGGATATGTCTAATGACTAATGACCAATGACTAATGACTAATGGCCCCTAATAAAAATGTGGCTGCACTTGAAATCAGTACAGCCGCCCGAATAAAATATGATAGAGTCTGGCAATGTCATCAGATCAATCCTGGGCTACAGCAGACTCGTCGGTCATTTGCAAATCTTCGGGGTCTACGTAGTGGCAAGTAGCATCATCGATGCAGATCAAAGCCCAACCAGACCGATCGATTTCCATTAACTTATAGTCAGTTTCCTGGACAAAAAAACCTTTGTGATTCCGAGTTTCTGGCTTGACGACCACTTTATCGCTATTCATGATTTTCAAACTCCTTCCCTTTAAAAAAGTGATTTGACGATTAGCTATCAAAATAACTAATCATCGAGTTCTGAAAATCTTATCATTACATTTACGGATATAACATAAAGTTATATCAATAAATATTAAGAACTGAAAAGTTCTCCCTGTAAAAACGAGCAGCCTAAGAGTCAAACAGCCAGTTGTGAATGCGTTTGAGACTGTTCCAATCCGGTTTTCTACTTAAACCTTCTTCAACATTTTCCTGGATCTCGCGGCGCAACTCAGCATCGAAGCCCAGCACCTGCTTGACAAGTTCGATTTGTTGCCGCACACCAGTTTGATTGTTTTCCAGCATGGCAGATGCCATATTGATCCGTGCTTGTGGGTCTTGCGGACTTAATTTAACTGCCTTTTGAGCTGCTTTGTAAGCCTGAGTTGGTTGGTTTTGTAACAGATACAACCAAGCTAAACAAGTCCAAGCGGCACTATTTTTCGGAGCGCGATCGCAAATATCTTTAAAAACGGGAATGAGCGTTTCCGGCCCAACTCCTGCTTTGTAGCGTTCGAGACTAGATTCAAAAAGATCTTCAATCGATTCTTGAGTCATCGTTTCCCAATAAAAAATTAATCAAAGCAGATCGCCCGGAGCCTTTCATGCTGGGGCTACACAAACAAAGCCTGACGAGAGCAGGCTATATATACGTTTGTGTAGGGGCGAGTTCTAATCGCGGCGTATTTTTGACCGCATTGGAATCCACCCGCTCTCAACCTGGGTACTTAGACGGCAAAAGACTTGCCACAGCCACAGGTTTGACTGGCATTCGGGTTGGTGAATTGAAAGCCACCGCCAATCATAGCATCGCTGTAGTCAAGAACGAGACCGTATAGATAAAGAAGGCTTTTGCGATCGCAAACCAACTGGAAGCCATCATGGTCAAAAACATCATCATCGGGTCTAATGCTACTGGGATCTATGAAATCCATCATGTATGACATCCCAGAACAGCCGCCTTGGCGCACGCCTACCCGCAAGTAGAGGTCTTTTCCTTGTTTCTCCCGCAAAAATCCCACTTGTCGGACGGCAGATTCCGTGATCTGAATACCCTTTTGCTGAGACTGAGTTGCTGATGTCATAGGTTTACACGACTCCTTATGCCGATTAACATCGACGAGTTTTTGCCTTTAAGTCCATTTTATCTGGTTGAAGAGGATTCTTGACTCCAAGGCAGACACCCTTCTAAGCAGGAATGCCTTATCGTGAGATAAGGAAGCCTCTGCCTTTATAGGGATGGGGGTTCATCAACAGTAGTCACTTTCCTAACATTTACTTACAAACATTTACTTTTCCTCACGCCCTTGCCACCCTTGCCAAACCCATAGTAAAATTTGGCTATGCTACTGGGATTATTAACCAAAATCAAAGTCAACTCTTCGCTGCGGCAATCTCTAGCCAAACACGCAGGCGTAGCACGTCACGCCTGGAATCAAGGTTTGGCTTTATGTCAAACTGTCTTAGAACACAACCGTTCTCATCCAGAATCCCAAATTAAATTCCCCACAGCCATTGACCTCCATAAATGGCTAGTAGCATCAATAAAACCCCAAAATACTTGGTATTACGAAGTAATCAAATGCGCCCCCCAATATGCCTTAAGGCATTTATCAGAAGCATTTAAACAGTTCTTCAAAGGTATAAAAGGGTTGACTAAATTCAAAAAGAAAGGTCACTGTGACTCATTTACTCTAGATGGTTCAATCCACATAGAACACCAGAGCATCAAAGTACCAATATTAGGAAAGCTAAAAACTTTTGAGCGATTACCAGTAGGGACAAAACCGAAATCAGTCACCATTAGCAGAAAAGCAGACCGCTGGTTTATCTCATTTAAAATAGAAAGACAGAGCCAATCAACACCAAAAAAACGGGATGTAGTGGGAGTAGACTTAGGAATAAAAACCCTAGCTACCCTATCGACAGGAGAGATATTTACAGGTGCGAAGTCTTACCAAAAAGCCAAACATAAATTAGCCAAACTCCAACGCATTGTAGCACGTCGTCAAAAAGGTTCAGCCAACAGGTTTAAAGCAGTCAAAGCCTTAGCTCGTCTGCATCAAAAGATAGCCAATATCCGATTGGACACATTACATAAACTAACTAACTACTTAAGCAAAAACCACGCGGTAGTAGGAATTGAGGATTTAAATGTGTCAGGCATGATGGCTAATCACTGTTTAGCTGCATCGATAGGAGATATGGGATTTTATGAATTCCGTCGCCAGTTAGAATATAAATGTCCCTTGTATGGCAGTAAGTTAGTAGTGATTGGCAGGTTTAAGCCAAGTAGTAAAACCTGTTCAAATTGCGGAAAAGTCAAAGAGGTTTTGGAGTTATCAGAACGAGTTTATCAATGTGATTGTGGGTTAGAATTGGATAGAGACTTGAATGCCGCAATTAATATCGAGAAATTAACGCGGGAAGTTCTCTCGTGTCTGCTTGTGGATGGGGTGCTGCCGACAGTCCCAGATGAAACAGGAAGTTTTTGTTAATGAATGTTAGCAAAAATCGAACGGATGTCACCATCAGTATAAATACCGAAACCGCAAGCTCCTAATTTTATTTGTATCGGCTTAGTCTATGACAACTCTCAATCGTTCTACCCGTCGCCGCTTAACACAATTAAACCAAATTCCCAGCGTGTGGGAAGGCGATCGCCGTCCGCTATCACCAAGTGACGAATCGGATAGTGAAGAAAAAGGCGAATGTATCGTATGGGTAGATGGTTCCCAAGGAGTTGTTCGCGGCATCGATATGGTGAGACCGGAATCCGGCCCCGAAGCGATTGTACGCACCTTACTGCGAGCGATGGAATATCCTCAAGGGCCAGCCAAGCCAGCTCGACCCCAGAAAATAGTAGTGTGCGATCGCGAGATCCAGTTTTTTCTGCGCGGCGTACTCCAAGAAATGGGGATTACCATTGACTACGTACCGACACTGCCCCTGATTGACGAACTGTTTCGGGAATTCCAAGAAAATGCCACCACCCAACCGCCTCAATTACCGCCCCAGTACGCAGAGCGATTGATGCAGGCAGCATACAACTTTTGGGACACGGCGGCTTGGGACTTTCTCGAAGAGCATCAAATTGTCGCAATTGAACTGAATCGTTGGGACATCGGCACCCTCTATGCCTCTGTGATGGGGATGTCAGGGATGGAGTACGGAATTCTGCTCTATCGCTCTCTCGATTCCCTCAAGCGGTTTCGCGCCTCTGTTTTACAGGAAGAAGAATCTTTAGATAAGCTCGAAGACGCTTTCCTAGCCCAAGATTGCCTGTTTGTCACCTTTGATTTACCCGGTCAAGCAGAAGAAGATGAAGATATCAATTTAGCCGATCTGCCAGCCTCAGAAATCGAGCCTAATTTTGGCAACATCCACCCACTAGAAGGTTTGCGCTCTTCTTTGTTTGAAGAAGAAGCACTCGTCGTTTTAATCGCTCTGGAAGCTTTGAATCGCTTTCTTCGCGCTAACCACCGCCAACTCGCAAGCGAGATGTTCCCTAACCTCAACAGTCGCTATCGCATTCCCATACCTGAAGATTCCGACACCACCCAAATGGCATCTGTCAAGGTGACAACCCTGCCTGAAGTGTCAAAAGAACTGTTCGAGATGATTGAATTAGAAGATGAGGAAGATGAGGAGTTGCTTTCTACGAAAGCTATGCCGACTCTCAGAGATGATTTGGTGCCGGAAAATTCTTTCCTCAGCATCGGTATGGTGTCCTGGGAGACGGTGGAGCATCTGCGGACAACCCTGGGACACAATGAATTAGCCGACAAAGTAGTAACAGGGGGAGATGGGTTGCCAGTTATTTTGATCCAAACCTCACGTCCCAAGGCTAAGACCATGATTGAGAAAATTCAGGCGGGCGGGGGAGTCAAAGGGATTTTCTTTAATCCGGGTGAAGACCCGTTTGATGACAATAGCTACGATTTGGGAATCATACAGACCAACAACGGGGAAATGTATCTGTTCGGGGAATTTATGGACGATGACCCAGTTCATCAGGAAGCTCGTAAGAAGTGGGACCGCAGGTGTAAGAAAACTAAGGGCTACTGTGGCGTGCTGATTACCAGGGGGTTAATGGGAGCTTCGCGGGGAAATCCCCAGTTACAAGATATGATGGCTTTGTTTGAGGCCCGATCGCTCTCCCATCAAGATTTGGGTTTAGGCACCCTGCAACGGATGCTTCAAATTGACTGGGAATAGCCAAGAAGGGGCCAGAAAAGTCAAAAGTCAGTAGGGGCGGGTTTTGTAAAATATTCTGTTGGTAATGAGATGTGTGGGCTAAACCCGCCCGTACAAAAGTCAATAGAGGCTAGGGGCTAGGGAAGAGGGGGCAGAAAAAATCCTCTCTTTTCTTCTCTTCCCCCCTTACTCCTTTGACATATTCACAAGTTTTTCACTTTTTTAAGGTTAGATATCAATAGGAAGATATTTAACTAGCGATCGTGAGTTACGTAGAAAACCAACTTAGTAATTGCCTACTGCCGCGACACGAATTGCTCGCGCTTCCATCTTTTATCCTTAATAGCGATGAGCAAGGAGCCAGTAATTTGTTCCGGGTATTTACGGAGAAGATTCTTACAGCGGTTTGCGAGTCGGTGAGGTACAGGTAAATTGTAGGGGCGGGTTTTGCCCTGATTCTTGTCGGTTAGCCACAAATTATCTGCCAAAAGAGCCCCAAATGTCGCGCTATGAAGAAAATCATTTTAGTGTACCATCAGCGGCTGCAAGCCGCTGTAATAAGTCAAGATGGTTTAGTTTTGATGATTGGTCTTATAGCAAAGTGCAACGTCAGCCGTGCAAACACAGTCCCAGTCTTGCTTTGAGCGGTTAATACTGTCATAACCGATGTGACTATATATAGCTAGGGACTAGGGGCTAGGGGCTAGGGACTAGGGAAAGAAGTGTTTATAATCAAGGCTTTCAGGAATTCAGAATGCCTTAAGCGCCTTGGCGGTTGCTATAATTTTAAATTAATTACATCAGCAATTCTACTTAAATATTGCTTTTTTTTTACCCATTGCTGTCAACCACAACCTCATCCTAACCCCTTTTTATAAAGAAATAAAGAAGAAGTTGGTAATGTAACTTACTACACTTGATTAATAAGTTTTATTGTGTTAAAAACTTATGTATAACCATAAAACGCTGCTAATTAACCAGTCAATATCGCCAAAAGGGCATTTTAGAATTGAGAATATGAGATGGAAAATTTATTGGTGAATCTGCAATTTTCAGTCTAAAATCGACAATAATTTCCAGTAACTAAGCATCTACCAAGGGAGAAATAAAATGGCTAAAGGAACTGTTCAATCATTAGCGCATCAATGGGCTAGAAAGTATGTTGAAAACCTTCAAGTTAATTCCCAAAATGAAGTAGCGAAAGACTCACACAATTTAGCGGATTGTGTATCCAAAGCTGGCAGGGAGCAAACGGTCGAAAAGCTAATGCACTCTCTTAGATCTGTCAGCGCCAAAGCCTGGAACAAAACAGAAGCGCTGCTGGCAAAAGAAATTGAGAGGCATAGAATAAACCCCAGATTAATCAATCCTTGGGAAATTGCGGCAGATTCCTTTGGCATCTACGACAAAGCACTTGCAATCTACACCCAGCAGGCAACGACGAGGCGTATTTCTGTAGAGATGGGACTGGAGGATTCATCGGACGAACTCAATAGAAAAGCACTCGAAGTCTTCACCGAGCAAATTGCCCCCAGCCAGCTGGCGGCGCTGATTGGCGATGAAATCGGGGGACTTCAGAGGAAGTACACGGCGAAAGATGCCCGCGTCAAAGGTTTTGTAAGTATGCAGCTACACTACACCAGCCAGATGTTGCTGGAGACGCTCTCTCCCGTCGAGCAAGTGCTAGTGGGTGCTTATTTCAAAGTGATTGATGACCACTTTTATATGCCCTTGCAGCGATCGTATGCGGCGGCTGCAACACACGACTACGACTCGCCAGTCTTGTCAGCCGTACAGAAGTTGTTACCGGATAGCACGAAGATTGCCAAGAAGATTGCCCAGCGGACGCTCCAATTGTACCCTGGCTATCGCAGCTACAGCGGTGCGTTGAGCGATCCCGTAGTGCGAATTTCTAGTATCAGGGATGTAGAGATGTTCCAAGTTTATTTGTGGGTGTGTGCTTTAGAAGGAGACATCTCCGCCATCCAACAGGAGTTGTTCCCCCTGTGCGTGATGCTGTATCCTGTCTTAGGTGTGAAGTGGGAATTGCTGCGGCAAATGCTGCATTTGTTGGGTCAGGAAATCCGCAGTCGCTTAACTCCCGAACAGTCGGCAAAGTTTATGCCCTATTTTCAGGTGCTGTGGGAAATGTTTTCTCCTGATGTGTTCGCAGCTATTACAGAAGAACAACAAATGTTAGCGATATAAGTGGCTAGTGTTGGTGATGGGCGAAGCATTCCGGGACAAAGCCGATCTCTAAAACGATCGATCGTGGCCGAATGCTTCGCCCCTACATAAGCTGCTTGGCACCTAAATTTTACAGTCAATTTAATGAAATTCTTGTGGGATGGGCGTCTCGCCCGTCCCTAACTACAATTTAGATGCGCGACAGCTTAATCATCTCTAGCGCGAAAGGAGTAAAATCTTTAGAGAAACCTGAGCAGGAAAGGCTGAATGCGAGTTGCGATCGTCGGGGCGGGATTGGCTGGAATGGCTACGGCTGTAGATCTGGTCGATGCTGGTTGCGAAGTAGAAATATTTGAGTCTCGTCCCTTTGTGGGGGGTAAAGTCGGTAGCTGGGTAGATGCCGATGGCAATCATGTTGAGATGGGATTGCACGTCTTTTTTGGTTGCTACTATCAGTTGTTCGATTTGATGAAGAAAGTGGGGGCGATCGAAAATCTGCGCCTCAAACAACATACCCACACCTTCATCAACCGGGGCGGCATAAAAGGTGAATTGGATTTTCGCTTCATTACTGGTGCGCCTTTCAACGGTTTGAAGGCATTTTTCACCACGTCGCAACTCTCGGTGCAAGATAAAATTCAGAATGCGATCGCACTCGGCACCAGTCCCCTAGTTCGCGGCTTGGTTGACTTTGAGGGCGCGATGAAAAATATCCGCAATCTCGATAAAATTAGCTTTGCCGACTGGTTCAGACGCCACGGCGGTTCGGATGGCAGCTTAAAGCGGATGTGGAATCCGATCGCCTACGCACTCGGTTTTATTGACTGCGAGAATATTTCCGCCCGCTGTATGCTCACCATTTTCCAGTTTTTTGCCGCCAAAACCGAAGCATCGGTACTGCGGATGCTGGAAGGTTCTCCTTACGAATATTTACACAAACCCATCATTCAATATCTGGAAGCGCGAGGGGCGAAAATACATACCCGCCGCCGCGTGCGAGAAATTCTCTTCACCGGGGAAGAAGAAACTCGCGTTACCGGCTTGGTAATTGCCAAAGGCGAAACCGAAGAAACTATCACCGCCGATGCCTATGTCTGCGCCTGCGATGTGCCGGGAATTCAGCGCGTTTTGCCGTCGGAGTGGCGCAAGTGGACGGAGTTCGATAATATCTATAAGTTAGATACCGTGCCTGTCGCGACGGTGCAGCTGCGGTTTGATGGCTGGGTAACGGAACTCGACGATTCCCAGGCGCAGAAACAGTTGGCTCATGCTGTGGGAATTGATAATCTGCTTTATACGGCTGATGCTGACTTTTCCTGCTTTGCTGACATGGCTTTGACTAGCCCATCCGATTATTATCGATCTGGACAAGGTTCCCTGTTGCAGCTGGTGCTGACTCCGGGAGATCCGTTTATAAAAGAGAGTAATGATGCGATCGCGCAGCACGTCCTCAAACAAGTTCGCGATCTCTTCCCCTCTTCGCGAAATCTGAACATGACCTGGTACAGTGTAGTCAAACTCGCCCAATCTCTCTACCGCGAAGCCCCTGGTATGGACCCCTATCGCCCAAATCAAAAAACCCCCATTGCCAATTTCTTCCTCGCAGGTAGTTACACTCAACAAGACTATATCGATAGTATGGAAGGAGCTACCCTTTCCGGGCGTCAAGCAGCCAAGGCAATTTTAGCTCGGAAAAAATAGGTCAGGACTTATGTACGCCCCCCTAGCCCCCCAAATGTGGGGGGAACAGGACTTTTCTCCCCCCACATTTGGGAGAACAGGATTCTTCTCCTCCCAGATTTGGGGGGTTGGGGGGGCCTACATAAGTCCTATAGTTTAGATAAGTCATCGGTAATTTCAGATTGCAAATTTGAAATCCAAAATCCTCTCATCCAAAATTTCCCAAAATGTCAGAGTGGCTAGAACATAGCGTACAAGTAGAAGTGGCGGTTCCTATCGAACTGGCTTGGAACCTTTGGTCCGATCTCGAACAAATGCCCCGCTGGATGAAGTGGATTGAATCCGTTAAAATTTTGGAAGACAATCCTGAGCTATCCCGTTGGAAACTAGCTAGTGGCGGTTTGGAATTCACCTGGCTTTCCCGCATCCTCAAAATGATACCCAACCAAATTATTCAGTGGGAATCCGTCGATGGTTTGCCAAATCGGGGCGCGATTCGCTTTTACGATCGCCACGGTAGCAGCATTGTTAAACTGACAGTAGCTTATGGTATTCCTGGTTGGCTTGGCAAATTGATGGATAATCTATTTTTGGGACGTATTGTTGAATCGACTATTCAAGCAGATTTAGAACGATTTAAAGAATACGCTCTCAAAGCTTACGCTCAATCTTAGAATTATTGATTCATCAACTCTTTATCGGGTGAAGTTATGTAATATCATATCCGGTTGCATCGTTAGTGTAAGAGTGAGAGCGTCAAATTGTCTGTTGTTATCAGTGGTTAAATTTTTAACGCAGATAAAGAAGGATGAACGCAGATGAACGCAGATATAAGAACGCAAATTTTTTAGGCAAGCGATGCTACCGGACATGATGTAAAAGCTTATAGTTTTCTGGTTTACTGTACCTGGTGTGTAATCCATTAATTTCGCTTGAGGTAATCTCCCATAACTACTTGGAAAAGACTTTATTGATAAAATTTCTACATTGCTTCAGGGTATTCCCCAAAACAAACTAATTTTAAATGATTTGGGTTGTTTATTAACTCTTTCGCTAATAAGTAACCGGCGATCGTCCAAGTTTGATATCTCCTCGCTTCTTTGCCAATCAGTCGGCCATTTTTACCATCATAGTATTCAGGCCATTGATCGGTGTTCAAACGTTTTTCAGCAATGTTAATCGCACGATGAGCCAGATCTATTCTACCCATTTTCTGCGCGGCTGCGGCTAACATCCAGATCAATACAGGCCAACTTCCACCATTATGATAAGACCAAGGTCTATTTTTAGGATCGCAGCCAGTCAGAATTTTCCATTCTAGGTCTTCTAAAGCGGGAAAACAAAGTTTCATCGGCATATCTCCAACCAGATCTTCCCATCGCGTTTCAATCAAGTTTAAGATTCCTAGCGACTGCTGTTTATTTGTTAAAGAGGAAACGATCGCCATTAAATTTCCCTGTGAAAAAAAGCGGCAATCTATCTGAGACGGGCCAAGATTACCTGCTAAATAGCCTCCGTCTTCTGGCAACCACTCTGTCAGTTTATGAAAGGGAATAGAATCTGAATATATATTGAATTTATTGAGAGCTTCTTCTCCATACTCCTCTACTTTGTAGCGATAAATCACATTCAAACGGTGAGTATCTAGCCAATAATTTTCTCGAATATGTTCGATCAAGGCAGGAAGGCGGCTACGAATTGCTTTGATTAGATATTGATTATCTTGATTGGGGAAAAGAAGTTCGCCACCAGCCCGCAAAGCAGCATAAAATAAGGATTGAATGTCCAAAGGATGCCCGTAAAGCCCCATGCGGCGATCGATCATACTCGCGCCATCTGGAACCAAAAGGGTGGGGTACATATCAAACCGCGCTACTAAGCACAGTTCCATAATTAGCCTGATACCTTCTTGGAAATCTTCTCGATAGACAAGCTTGGTATCTTTTGTACAGTTTACATAAGCTCGCAATAGTATCATCCACCAGAGACAGGAATCAACGGGTGCAACTCTAGCGATCGCGTGTTCGCCAAAATCTGCTTTCAGACGTTCCTTCCCATTGATAGATTCTACCTTGAAACTTGCTGGCATCAAGCCTCGGCCAGGTTTAGAAGAATTCAACTGCCTTTCTTTTGGCTGTAGCTTTAAGGTTTCTTCAAGAAAATTACGGACAATTTCCGACCTACCTTTGAGCAGAAAAACAATAGCACTAGAGACAAAATCGCGGATAAAGCACTGGTCGTAATTGAGTGCTTGGACATCGGGATCGCGGGCAGCTATTGTGCCAACCGGACGTTCTTGATAGTAGATAATCGAATTTTCAAGTGCTTGCCATGCTTCTTTTACAAGAGGCTCTTCTGTGATCATTTGATTCCTTTTACATAAATGCTCTAAGCTGGTAGTAGGTGAAAGAAAAGAATCCCACTACCAGCTACCAAGTGGGATCGACGAAAAGATTAATAGTTAGGTATTCGCGCCCAGCCGGTACTGCGGCGATACAAGCACAGATGCAGTGACCATCCTCAAGTTCCACGTCGCAGGCGTGACAAGAACCCATGAGGCAGCCAGTGGGAATGAATACACCCGCGCGATCGGCCACTTCCAGCAGCGGTTCTCCCACCTGAGCCTCAACAGTTATATCATCCGGTAAAAATCGAATTTTGGTCATTGGTCATTGGTCATTGGTCAGTGGTCAGTGGTCAGTTGTCAGTTGTCAGTTGTCAGTTGTCAGTGGATTTGTCATTTGTCATTAGTAAATTTCTTTACCTCTTCCCCTCTTCCCCTCTTCCCCTAGCCCCTAGCCCCTAGCTCCTAGCCCCTAATTAGGCAAAACTGGCGTTAAATCGAGGTGAGCCTCAACCGCAGTTGCCAGAGCGTCTAAAGAAGCTTCTCGCTGTTCTCGGTAATTGGGAATACCGTTGGGCAAAGCAGAAAGACCCCGTTGTTGCCGCAGCAAATTCAACCAAGCGCGTCGCCAGGGGCCATTATCAAAAAGCCCGTGCAGATAGGTGCCCCAAACGGATTGAGCGGAGTCAACCATGCCCAAATAGGGATCGTCGAATAAAGGTTGAGTTTGCGCCCCCTCCACCGTGCGGGTGCGCCCTTGATGAATTTCATAGCCTAGTACTGGTAAACCGACTTGAGGATAGTTAGATGTGACCTGCCGCTGACGAACGGTTTTTTGTGGCGTAATTACAGTTTTTACAGGTAAAAGTCCCAGTCCGTCGCAGCGACCTTCCGAACCCTCGATCCCTTCTGGATCTGCCACCATTTTACCCAGCATTTGGTAACCGCCGCAAATTCCCATGACGGTGCCGCCTGCCGCCACATAGTCTTGAATGGCTTCTGCCATACCTGTTTGTTTGAGAATCATCAAGTCAGCGATCGTAGTTTTGGAACCGGGAATTATCACTGCATCTGGATGTCCTAGATCTTGTTTGGGGTGGATGTACCTCAGATTAACGGTAGATTCTGCTTCCAGGGGGTCAAAATCGGTAAAATTAGAAATCCTGGGCAGGCGGATGACTGCGATCGTCAGGTCTTTGTTGGCACCGCTAGAACGACGTTCAAATAAATCGAGGGAGTCCTCGGCGGGGAAGTCATTGTCTATCCAGGGAATGACGCCGACGACGGGGATGCCTGTGCGTTCTTCTAACCAGGTGATACCGGGTTGCAGCAAACTTCGCTGTCCGCGAAACTTATTGATGATGACGCCCTTGACCAATTTCCGTTCCGCCGGTTCTAATAATTGTAAAGTACCTACAACGTGAGCGAAAGCACCACCGCGATCGATATCTACAACCAGTAAAGTGGGAGCATTAAGATGGCGAGCTACTCGCATATTAGTCAAGTCGCGGTGCTTGAGGTTAATCTCCGCCGGACTGCCAGCCCCCTCACAAACAATTAAATCGAATTCTGTACCTAAAACTTCTAGCGATTCTGTAATAGCTTGCCAGCCTACTTCAAAATATTGTTCGTAGTACTCCAAAGCGCTTGCTCTGCCTACTGCTTTACCTTTAATAATTATCTGGGAAGTCATATCGTTTTGAGGTTTGAGTAAAATGGGGTTCATTTCCACGGTGGGAATGATACCAGCAGCCCAAGCTTGCACTGCCTGAGCGTGACCGATTTCCCCGCCTGTGGCAGTAACATAAGCATTTAGAGCCATGTTTTGCCCTTTAAAAGGCGTTACTCGCCAGCCACGCCGTACTAAAATGCGACAGATGGCGGCTGTTAAGAGCGATTTTCCAGCGTGGGATGTAGTGCCCACAACCATAATGGCTTTCATAAGGTAATTAGGGATTAGGGGCTAGAAAAGTCAAAAGTCAAAAGTCAAAAATCAAAAGTCAAAAATCAAAAATCAAAAGAAAATAGGACTAGGGGCTAGAGAAAAGATGAAGGATGAAAAAACACTTTCCCAGTCCCTAAAAGAGAAGTCGGAACCAACGATTTAAGGCATTATAAATGCGATCGCGCCAGGTTGCTGGTGGCAAAACGTTGCCTTGATTCTGCCATTGCTCGATAATGTGGTGTCCCAGGGGTGTGAGGCGAAAACTATTCGTAATCCCTTGACCGTCTACCTCCCGCCGCAGCACACCCACTTGGATCAGCCAGTTCAGGGCATTTTCAGCTGCCAGATCGGACAGGGGACGTTGCGTGTATTGTTGCTTTTGAGCTACAATACCAGCGATTTCTTGAATATCTACACTTCTAGAGCGCATTGCGACAAACAGTGGCATCAGGAAGGGTGATACTCGTAGCGATCGCTCTGCCCGTTCTACGGTTCTTCTTGGATAAGAAAGCGATCTAGCGCCTAAATGATTAGCAGAAGTCATTGATTATCGTCAAAAATGATACCAGACAACAATATGGGAAAAATTAGCGTTCTAATTCGTTTCTATCATAAGGTGCTTTTATCTCTCAAAGGGCAAACTCTTTGCCAGAACGGTGGCAAGCGCTAACTGTAAAATCGGGTACAATCCAAAAGAGTAGACAATATAAAATTGAAAGGAAACTGCATTTATGGCTTTATCGGTTGGAACAGATGCCCCAGCATTGACAGCTAAAGACACCAATGGTAATACCGTTTCTCTGTCTGACTTTGCTGGTAAAACCGTTGTTTTGTACTTTTACCCGAAAGACGACACTCCCGGCTGCACCAAACAAGCTTGTAGCTTTCGGGATGCCTATGCAGACTATCAAGGCAAAGATGTCATAGTTTTAGGCGTCAGCAAAGACGATGAAGTTTCTCACCAACAGTTCACCGAGAAGTACAATTTGCCTTTTCCGCTTTTAGCTGACACCGATGGTGACATCATCAAAGCTTACGATGTTGATGGCGGCGGCTATGCTAAGCGCGTCACTTATGTGATTGATGGCACAGGCAAAATCGTTCACGTTGACAGCAGCGTGAACACTCCTACCCACGCCAGTGATATTATGGCAGTCATTGGAGCCTAATCTTTTCGTTTAAGTAGGGTAGGTATTGCCCACCCTACGATCGATTTAGTTGCCTTGTGCAGGGGTAACAGTACTCGCGGGATTACCTGGAGCGGCTTGATTTTGTTGAATCTGAAGGCGTTCTCGCTGTTGAGCCTTGAACTCAGCAGCGGCTGAGTCGAGGTTTTCTCTCTGTTCGACTGAAAAATCTTCTATACTGCGGTTATTACCCAAGTTGGCTCGATGGATCATGTCAAACACGCTGAAACCTTGACCTGTGCCTGAGCCATACACGGCGTCGTTATTATCTTGTCTCTGAAAATCTTGGGAAGGATCGCGGTCGAGGGATTGTGCCAAGATTATTTGAGGAAGCACAAAAGGAACTAAGGCAGTTCCGGCTAATAAGCCTAGAACCAGTTGAGTAAGTCGTTTACCTAAGATATGGTGCATTTTTATTTTCCTCTTCAAAAATAAAATAATGTTTCTTTTCCTTGGGTGCAGTCATAGTTGACGTACTCATGGTTATCCAAAACTTTGACATTTTGAACTGCACCTCGTTCCTCTGCTACTCAGCCTTTGTTAATGCGCGGAAAGGTTGGCAGGTCGATCGCTGCTAATGATTTAATTTTCTTGGGGGTACGCTGTGGATAAACTACAGGTGATGGCCAGTTGGGAGCTTGGCCAGAGGAACCGGACTCGTCGGTTGCCAGGGCGCGGACAATACCCGACTCACAGAAGGCTGTTGGTTCAAGCAATTCGCTTTCTGCTGCGGGATAATCTTCGCTCTTGTATGCTGCCACATCAATTGCATCTTGCCACTGTGCTAACTCCGGTACGGGATTTTCTGGTGAAGTAGCTTTTTCCGACAACATCGTGTCTTGAGTCAACCTTTCCAACTCTTGCCAGAGGTCTTCTTCAGCTAAACTGATGTTTGGAGTTGAGTCAGTTGTACGTCCTGCGGACAAATCCGATTCTAGCTCCAGGTTGGACTCTGCTGCACTTAAAAATGGGTTGACAAAAACGTCGATATCTGCATCTATTTTAGATAACAGGGGGGTGGCGTCACGCAGATCGCGATCGTATGAGGATTTTGGATTTGTTTCATAGTTGAAACCAGACGCTTGTACAGAATATTCCTCTTCATCCAAAATCGGCAATCCCACATCTAAACTCACGCGGTCAGAATCTATATCTTGCTCTGGCGATTCCGGTGCTGCTGACCACGGTTGAATGGGTTGGGGTTTAAACAGAGTTCTCGGCAATTCTAATATATTTTGGGGATTGCTTTGGGATATGGCCGTAGTAGCAGCAATGTTGCTGGTGGCAGTAGATTCTTTTATGGTAGGCATATCCAGACATTTGTCTAATGCCGCTTTGAATTGCAGGGTGTAACGTTGCTGGCGCTGGAGACGGTCTTGCAATTCCCCACAAGCCGTCTCGCTTTGCAAGAGCAGCTGAGATTGTTCGTTGTGGCGTTGTTGAGTGAGGGCACATTGGCGTTCCAATTGAGCTACTCGCTCTTGGCTGCTTTGCAACTGCTCGTTTAAAGTTTCAATTAAAATTTGCTGGCGCTGCGCGACTTGATGGGAAGTTTCCATCTCGCGGAACAGGCGTGTCAATTGCGCTTGGGTTGTTTGCAGCTCGATCGCCTGTTGGGCGAACCTCGTTTCTGCGGTTTGCGATCGCTCGATCTGCAATTGCAAGGCACTGTGGCATTCATCGAGCAGTTTCTCCATCTGCTCTGTATGCTCGATTAGATCGGTATTTTGCTGGCGCAGGGCTTCGCTTAGGCTGACCAATTCTACTACGTCGGCGTCGGATTGCCAAGCAAGCGCCTCTGCTATCGGGCTGCTGGTAATGGTGTCGTCTATTGGCTCGTGTGACGATTCAGAAACTAGCAGTGGATCTGTTTCTGGAGATTCTGCTGGCTGGTTAACTGATGTTGCTCTAGCATCGGTCAAATCTGCTTCAGGCTCAACTAAAGCTGATTCGATGCCGTCAAGCGGATCGGTTTCATCTCTTAGGGCTCTGCCGTTAGGGTTTTGGGCTTCACTCATCGCTCTTGCTTCTGAGAGTTGGGAATGCTGGTTCGCGTACTGGTCGCCTGCTTGTCAATAGCCTACCTCATATCCGCCGTTTTTGTTTTTGTCTCGATCGTTCTTCACGGCAACCAATCTTCTTTATCATACTTTTACTTTTTTGTAAATCCCCCCGGCTGGGCGGCTTATCTAAGTGGCAAAAAACTCGTGATTCCACTTTGTCTTAATTTCTACTTTTTTGCTGCCTGTTCTTCTATACTCCCTCAACTCTATTTTACCCACTTAGCCCGGTTTCACAGGCTTTTCGAGCTATAACTCTTGGGCCGATCGCTTTGGTCTTTTATTTATATAGTTATAACAAAGGCCAACATATCATTATTTATAAATTTAGCAAAATCTCCAAAATCTGTCAAATGGCGAAATTACGTGAAGTAATTGAGAATAATTTTTAATTATTTTGGCCAAATTGAGAAGTGGACGTTTCCATTAGGATATCAAAACAGGTGCAGGACGAAATTAACATCGTTCAATGATGCAGAATCAAGATACCCACAATCAATCCAACCTTGCTACCATGACCACCATCAAAGAACAACTCCTCGCCGCGATCGAAACCGCGACCGAATCGATTCTAGAGGAAACGCTCGAATACCTCCAAACCAGAAAAAATGCCTCCGCTATTAAACCAGCAGATCTCCCTATCCAAGATGGTGAACCGATCTTACGCGGCTCTAAAGCCAAAGATTTGCTAAAATTTGCTGGCACTTGGCAAGGTGACGACTTTGAGAAATGTCTTCAACTTGTGTACGACACCCGTTCCCAGGCTGAATTCTGATCTATCTGCTCGACACAAACCACTGTAGCCGCATCATCTTCGGCGAACTCAATCTCATCCAACAGCTACAAGCCCACAGCGAAGCGGGTGTTGCTACCAGCGTTATTGTGCGTGGGGAACTACTTTATATGGCCGCCAAATCCGAACAAACAGCAGCCAACCTCCAACAAATTAAAGTTTTTCTAAACACGATCGACCTTTACCCAATTAATTTACCAATCTCAGACATTTACGGCGATCTCAAAGGCAAACTCGTCAATGTATTTGGGCCTAAAGAAAAAGCCGATCGGCGAAAATTCAACATCCAAACTCTCGGCTTTGGAGATAACGATCTTTGGATCGCGGCTACTGCAATTCACTACAACCTCACAGTAGTATCAACAGACAATGATTTCCAACGTATCCAGCAGGTGCGACCTTTCGCTTTAGAGTCTTGGGTTTGAATTGTTCCAAATCCCACAGCGTTCGCGCAGTGTGCCGTAGGCAATCGCTTTTTGGTATTTTAGGTAAAATGCGATCGCATAGCGTGAGGTCGGCAGATCGCACTTTGTTTCGGATATGCGATCGCTCAACAACCTACCAAATCAATTTGCGACTAGAACTTGATTTAACAAATCGCGATGAATCAAAGCTCGGTCTACTAAAGATTGAATTTGAGCGGGCACTAACCCATCGCCATTAGCATAACATTCTAACCAAGCTTGACAAATCGAGTTGGGGTCATCTGGTATTTGAGATAAATCCCATCCTGGAATTGCCAATTCCTCCATCAATTGACTAACTTTGGGGTCATAGCTAAGGGCGAAACAGCGACATTCTGCTGCTGCTGCCATAATTAAACTATGCAAACGCATACCGATCGCCATTTCCACGCCTCGAAACAAACCTTTTAGCTGTCTGGGGTCTTCTGGGGCGATAATATGGCTGGAATCTGGCAAGTTCGAGTGAATTGACTGGGCAATAGCTAAGTCTTGAGATTTCTGAAACGGCACTAATAAAATACAGGTTTGAGTTGCTTTTTGAAAGTGAATTAAGGCATGAGTTAAGTTGGCAAGTCGGGCGGAGGTGAGTTGGGGATGCGATCGCAATGTCACTGCCACTCTGGGTGCCGGTAAGTCCCACAGCCCCTTGACTGGTAAGGAGTCTAACGCCCATACCGGATCGGGAGCCAACCAACAAGGAATTTGCCAATCTAATAATAGGGAAGCACTGGCCCGATCGCGCACGCTCACTGCCGAGCAACCTGCCAATACTCGTCGCGCCACAGAACGAGTCAGGCGACGTTTCAAAGGGCCAATTCCTTGCGCCCAAGCGATCGTTTTTAAGCCCATCTGCTGAGCTAATCCCATCAATCCGCCGTAGTAAAACGGGTTGGCGGCGCTGGTGACATCTTGCATCAGACTACCACCGCCCCAAATCAGAAAGTCCGATCGGCGTAGCGCTTGGAGAACTTGGGCGGGTGCCATGCGATCGCAGCTTTCCACATTGTAGCGATCGCGTGTCTCTCTTGGCTTGCCAGAAAGAACCAAGGGCGTCACGTCAGCCGGTAACATTTGCAGCAGCGAGGCTAACAACGCTTCATCCCCCCCGTTGCCTTTACCGTAGTAGCCGCACAAAACCGCCCGAATCTGTCCCATATTTTTCTCAAATGTATTCTTGTTATCAGTTTTTCCTTTCTGGCTGAGGCATAATTGCCAAGATAATATCACATCTGTTTAATCATTCTCTTAATAATGATTAGTTTTGTCATCGGTCAGCGCTGGGCCTGAGCAAGTTTTGCAGAAAAAGGAAAAAATCTTGCCTAAAATCAATAAAAAAAGGGAAGGTAGTAAATGTTTTGGTGGCTAGAGATTATTACCAAAGAACCTTACTGTATCTACTACTTTGGGCCTTTCGATAGCTTAAGAGAAGCTCAACTCGAACAATCTGGCTACATTGAAGACTTAAAACAGGAAGGTGCAGGAGAAATTTACGCTCAGATTAAGTTGTCTAATCCTGTTGAATTAACTATTTGCCAGGATTAATTGAGAATGAGCCGAAGGGAAAAATCTGATTTGCTAGGAAACATTGTGCGATCGCACTTGAGAAAGTATCGAAATTTATTACTTTACATAACAAAATTCCAAGTTCTAGAATTCTATGATGTCTCGACAATGCTTTGCTGTTGGTGCGACTTAGTAGAGACGTTCTGGCGGAACGTCTCCACGCCTCAAGCTTGTACTACGATCGCATCCCCCGATCGCCGAGTGCGATCATCAGCGATGCCGCTGCCGCCAGCGCCGCGAACGTCCGAACGTGATTCCAGACCGTCCAGTTGGCAAGGTAGTTTACCCATAGGCTCGCGCCCTCAGTGCTGTCCGGCTCAACTCTCGCCAGCGCCTCGTTCAGCGGCACATTGCACGCTAGAGTCACGCCAAATGTGCCAACGAGATAAAGCAGACTGCCGAGGAGTAGGTAGGCGGCACCGGGTTGATGCCACTTTAACAGCGAGGAGACAGCCAGAAAGATGCAAGTCGCAGCCGTTCCCAAGAACGCTGCCATAAACCACGGATTAATCACCGTGATATTGATAGATTGCATGGCAGCAATGCCTTGCGTTGGCGGGAGTCGGGTAAGGGCTTTCATCACGAACGCCGAGAAGGCGAAAAAGACTCCAGCCATAAGCCCGCAGCCTAGTGCCGCGAACAGCTTCAATGCGAAAAGCGAGTTGTTAACAGTTGTCATCTGCATAATGACTCTTTTAGTAGAACCACGGACGGTAAAGGTTGTTACTCATCTAAACCATCTTTCCAGAAGTATTCACTCCTAGTTTATTGCGCTTGGTTCCATGTAGATAATTTCCCAAATACAGAGGCTAGTAAAGAACTTCACAGACTTATTGAGATTTTTGACTGGTAGGTTTACGAAAATTTTAGTAGCCATGTTTTCTCATGATTGAAGGTTCATTTTTTTAACTAGAAGATTGCCAACGCAGTTAAAGCGACCAAGCAGACTAACTGAATAACTAAGCTTAAGAACCGAAACATCGGATTCAGCCCAGCTATGTGAATCAGGGAATGCACAAGCCGAAATACGATGTACAAAACAACAAGGAAATCTACCGCTGTTCCAGATACGCCCCGAACTGTGAGGAGAAACACAACTCCTATATACAAAGGAAGATTTTCTACTAAGTTAGACTGCACCCGAAATAGTCGCCAAAGCAAACTTTCGTCATTTTGTGTTCCGAAATCTTTTGGAGAACCTCCAGCGGATAAATGCCGAATCCTGACCGTGAGCAGAAGAGCAACGACAGCGATCGTCCACGCGATGAAAATTACTAGACCCCAGAGAGGGAAGGTCATATCGATAGTAGTCATGACTGAACTCATACACTTGATTAACTTTCAAAATAATCAACTTTAAAGCGCTCACCAGGTTCAAAGCCAGTATCACTTCGTGCCGTTCTGTGTTTGTACTAAAGCCGAAGCACTTTGCTATAATATCTGTTTTGTATAATTATTGATGCACGCGCTTTCAATTCCGACCTGGATTATCCATATTTCCAGCGTGATCGAGTGGATAGCCGCCATTTGGGCGATCTGGACTTACAGCGAAGTCAGCGGTAACCGAGCGTGGTGGGCTTTGTCTGTAGCCATGCTGCCAGCCTTGATCGGTGCTATGTGTGCCTGTACCTGGCATTTTTTCGATAACCTTGAATCTCTGGAATGGCTCGTCACCCTGCAAGCTACCATGACAATGCTGGGTAATTTCACCCTTTTGGCAGCAGGCTGGTGGATTTGGCGTTCTGTAAGACAAAAAGCACAGTTATGATGTTTCATCTTTCCAAAGAAGCCCTGTTCGCCCTATCTCTGTTTCCCTACCTGGGTTTTTTGTGGTTTCTCACCCGTTCGGGACAAACACCGCGTTTAGCTTTGATTGGATTTTATATGACGTTGGTTTTTGTCGGCGTCACTATCCCCGCCGGGATTTATGCCAAAATTGGATATGGCAAGTCTTTAGCTGATGTCGATTGGCTGCATGGCGGCGCGGAGTTCTTCTTGACGCTCTCCAATATTTTGGTTGTGCTAGGCTTCAGACGAGCGGTGATTGAGATCGAGCGATCGCCAAAAGAGAAAATATAAGTGCGATCGCGAAAAGAGCAAAGCGGTTGGACGATCGGCCTGACCAAAAAGTAGAGTAAAATAAGAAATCCTTCTCCCTCTGCCCCTCTACCCTTTTTGACTTTTGAATGAGTGACTTTTGACTTTTATAGCCCCTCTGCGCCTCTGCTCCTCTGCGACCTTGCCAATATGATTTGCTGTATTAATCCCAGTTGTCAGCAGCCTCTGAATAGTAAAGATACTAAATTTTGCCAAAGCTGTGGGATCAAAATAGAACCACTGCTGAGAAACCGCTACCGCGTCATCCGACCGATCGGTCAGGGAGGTTTTGGCAGAACCTACCTAGCAGTGGATGAAGATATGCTGCAAACCAGCTGCGTGATTAAGCAATTTTCGCCCCAAACGCAAGGAACCAAATCTCTAGAAAAAGCGATCGCACTCTTCAACCAAGAAGCAGTGCGACTTCATCAGCTGGGAGAACATCCGCAAATTCCCACCCTGCTAGCTTACTTCGAGCATGACAAACGCCTGTATCTCGTACAGCAGTTTATTGAAGGGCCGAATTTATTCCAAGAATTGCAGCGGCAGGGAGCATTTGGCGAAGAAAAAATCCGAGAACTTTTGCTGGATATCCTGCCAATTCTCAAATTTATCCACGATCGCCAAATAATTCACCGGGACATTACACCAACCAATATAATACGCCGTCAGATAGATGGCAAATTGGTGCTGATTGATTTTGGAATTGCCAAGCAGATCGCAGAAACGTCGAACGCTCAACCGGGCACAAGAATTGGCACAGAAGGATATGCACCGCTAGAACAGCTGCGAAGCGGTCAAGTATATCCCGCCAGCGACATCTACAGTTTGGGCGCAACCTGCATATTTCTGATGACCCAAACCAAACCCGATAATCTCTACAATCCCCTCGATGGTCGTTGGATATGGAAAGACCATCTGCTCAAAAAAGGGAAAGTATTCAGCTTGAGCTTGGGGCAGATTTTGGACAAGATGCTGCAAGATTTAGTTAACCAACGTTACCAATCAGCGCAACAGGTGCTGCAAGACCTAAATTCTCATCTTTCCCAACCTTCAATTTCAACAGCTACAATACCCACACAACTAGGTAGAGTTAGCCCACCCCCAACTTCCAAACCGCCTGCCTCCAGACCCAGTAGTTTTAACAATAATATCACCAGTCAGCTCACTTCCCAACCTCCTATTTCTAAGCATTTTACTTCTAGCCCATCTAAACCTCCTATTTCTAAGTTTCCAGGTAAGCTTTGGAAATGTATAAATACTTTAAGCGGACATTCATCCTGGGTAATGGCAGTTGCCATTAGCCCCAACAAGCAACTTCTTACTAGCGGCAGTCTCGACGACAAAATTAAGATTTGGAACCTCCAGAGTGGAGAATTGCTGCAAACTCTCACCGGACACGCCAAAGCTATTAATTCCCTCGCTATTAGCCCAGATGGAAAAATCCTCGTCAGCTGCGGTGATGACGATACAGTAAAAATTTGGGATCTTTACTCTGGAAAGTTACTTCATACCTTAAACGAGCATAATAGAGATGTTACTTCTGTTGCCATCAGCTCCAACGGACAAATCCTAGCTAGCGGTAGCGAAGACCGAACTATCAAAGTTTGGAAACTACAAAATGGGGCACAGATACGCACTCTATCGGGGGCGGCAGGGATAATTAAATCGGTTGCGATCGCACCGAATCAGCCTATCCTCGCCAGCGCCGGTCTTGACAACCAAATCAAGTTGTGGAATCTATCTACGGGAGTATTGCTTTTTACCCTCAAAGGCCATTTGAATTCAATTCATTCCGTTGCTTTTAACCCAGATGGGAAAATGCTTGTCAGCGCTTCTAAGGACAAGACAATTAAACTGTGGAATGTCAATAATGGCGAAAATATCCGCACTTTTTCTGGACATTCAGGCGCGGTAAATTCCGTTCTCATCACCCCGGATGGACAAACTATTATTAGCGGCAGCAGCGACAAGACGATCAAAGTTTGGAATCTGGCCACCGGAGAAGCGATCGATACTTTGGAAGAACATACCAACCCAGTTAATTCCCTAGCTCTTAGTGTCGATGGACAGATCCTTGCCAGTGGTAGTTGGGATAATACTATCAAAATCTGGCAAAGTTTTGGTTAATTATAGCAACTGCCAAAGCGATTAGGACAGTAGGGGCGAACGCGAGTGCGTGCCGGAGGCATTAGCATTCGGGTAGTAAATCTTCGGTTTTAACCAATAAATTATATGCCCGAATGCTTCGCCCCTACCTCAGATTTATGGCTTAACCGCCTTGGCGGTTGCTATAAAGTGTGATGGGCGGTTGGGTGCGAGCTGGAAACCCTCTATCATTGAGACGGGAGACAGCATCTTGGGGGTCTTGCACCCAGAAATTTTGTCCGAAGCTAACCAATTGACGATCGTCTTGACCTGCTACGATCGCCATCACCGGAACTTTTGGTTTGTCTGTCTCGCCTGAGTATTCTTTCAAAAAGTCTTTCAGGCGCTTAAGTTGTTCTTCATCGTTAACTTGCTGTAGTGTCAGTTGCAGCATCACGATCAGTTCTAAATCGTCTTCTAGTGGCGGAGATGTTTCCTCCGCCAGCGGTTCCGCTTCCAGGGGTTTGGCGTCATTTACAATCAGCTGGGTTTGTTCATCCTTTTGATCTCGACCTACCTTACCAAAGAGAATGACAGCGGTGTTTGTTACCAGCAATGAGCTAATTTTTTCATAGGTTTCTGGAAATACTACCGCAGGCGCTTGTTGACCTTCTAAATCTTCGATTTGCAAAATCGCCATCATGCGCCCATCTTTTTTAGTCACGATCTGCTTGACTTCTTTGAGCATCACGATCGCAGTTACGTTTCCCTTGCGGATATACTCGTCGATCTGACTGAGATTAATAGGCTCAATACCCTCCCGTTTAGCTACTTTCTCCGCCGATTTAAGCGGATGGTAAGATAAATAAAAGCCCAGCAGTTCTTGTTCAAACTCAGACTTTTCTTTCAAAGGAAAATCATCGACCTCTGGTATTTTAGGAGCTGGACTTCTCACCGAACCAAGATCGAAAAGTGTGGGTTGTTCCGATATTTCTTTACTTTTCTGCGTCCAAGTTACAACTAATGGTAAATATTCGATTAATTGTTTCCGGTTGGCGTCGATACTATCCAATGCACCGCATTTGATCAGGGATTCCAAGGCGCGGCTGTTGACGGTGTGGAGGTTAATGCGATCGCACAAATCCGGCAGAGATGTAAATGGCCCTTCTTGACGCGCTGCCAAAATATTTGCGATCGCGCCCTCTCCCACAGTTTTGACTGCTGACAACCCAAACAAAATCTTGCCCTTAGACGGCGTAAAATTTATCTGCGATCGATTAATATCTGGCCCCTCTACCGTAATTCCCAATCCTTGACAGTTGCCGATATATTTTTTTACCTTATCTTGGTCATCGCTGTTAGCCGTCAGCAGCGCCGCCATATATTCTTCTGGATAATTCGCCTTTAAATATGCTGTTTGATATGTCACATAGGCGTAAGCAGTTGAATGGGATTTGTTGAAGCAATATTCAGCGAACAAAACCATTTGATCGAATAGTTTATCCGCAACTATTTTTTTAATTCCATTCTTAGTCGCACCCTCAATAAACGCCTCCCTTTGCTTCTGCATTTCATCAGCTTTCTTCTTGCCCATGCAGTTGTGTGCAATAAAGTCATTAGCGAGTAAATTATGTGTTTCTGCAATAGTGAGATCGAATACTTCTTCCTCACCAACATATTCAATCGCAATAATCTCATCCCAAAATATTTCAGAATTAGCGATCGTCATTAACTCTGGATGCTGAAAAGCTGTAGCAAAATTGCGAATTCGATGACGAGCTAAACTCCTAGTTGGAGTTTTGTGGAAATTCAAACCAGAGGACATTTTATTGCTCGTTGCTCCCACAGCCTGGTCAATTTGCGCCCAAGTCATGCCACTGGCTTTTTTAGCATTTGCAATTATCTTGATGACTTCTGGAGGGATTGAATGCTTAGACTGATTTGGCAGCTTATCTTTTATAGCTACATAACAAACTTGTGCTTGCTGCGACTTAGAGCTACTCAGGTAGGGTTGAATCAGCTCGCAGAACTTAAGCATATCTTCGCGTCCTGTGATTTGCGCTCGATAAGAGATGTGAGGCTTACCTTGATATTTGATTCTCTTTACATTGAACAGAGCAACAATTCCCAGCCGCAATAGTAGGTGCTGAATTTGGATGATTAAAAGTTCAGAAGTTGAGGTGTAGTCTGTATGTCCGATCGCAGTATCAAAGCTGCCATCTGTTGACCATAAAGTTCCCAAGAAAAGTTGTAATTGGCTCTTGGATAACGAGAATACCCAACTGGGAATTTCTTTATCCCTGGAATGGGCGCGTTTTATGTGACTATCTACCCAGCGATTGAAAGCTGAAATAAAACCAATCCGGGCGTAGGTAACAGACTTACGACCGAAATGCAACTGATGATCCACCGGCGCAGGCGAACCAAATAGTTCTTCAGCACAATGATTGAAATCAGCAATCAGTTCGCGATCGCTGTTGCAGAAATAGCTACAAGCAGGACTTTTAGTAGAGAGATGTCCATCGCCAATCAGATACGCAGTCAGCTTAATTTGAGCGTCTGAGATTTCACTGCTATGATCGATAGGTAGTGTCTTGGCCAAACCGATGCGATCGCTTACTTTGAAATCTTTCAGAGGTTTCCATCCCAAAAGTGTATAAAAAAGATGATCGTCTGTCGCTCTAATTTTACGGTTAGTTTTGGTTATAATCTCCCAGACAGCTTTTACCCCATTATGATGAATTTCAGTAATTGGTTTTTGAGTAATTTTCTGCCTATCCAAATCTAGAGAAAATACTTTTCGTCCCAACCAATACTCAGGTTTTGCAGCGATCTCACTTAAAGTAACTAAACGACCTGTAGTCGCATCAACTATCTTTGTCGAGCCACTCAAACAACGCCTCAATAGATCGGCTTGACCCAAAGAATACCCAGCTAAATCTTGAGCAATTTTCATAATTTGCTCTTGATAAACAATGATTCCATAAGTTTCGTTGAGAATCGGCTCTAAAGCTTTATCTTCGTATTCGATCGCCTCTCGACCATGCTTCCGGTCAATAAACTTAGGAATCAGACCCGCATCCAATGGCCCCGGTCGATACAGCGCTAAAATCGAAGAAATATCTTCTATACTTGACGGCTTCAGTTTTGCCACCACATCAAGCATTCCAGAAGACTCCAATTGAAAAATACCTTCTAAATCTCCCGATTCTAACTTTTTATATGTATTTTCAACATCTCTAGGTCTTTTGTTTTGTTCGCCTTTCGATAAGATTTTATAACTCTTTCTTTCGTCAGCAGTTACATCGTCTGGATTTATTCTATGACCATGAGTTTGCCTAATCAAATCGATCGTATTTTGGATAATCGTCAAGTTTCTCAACCCCAGAAAATCCATCTTTAACAAACCCAGCGATTCCAAATCTTCCATGAAATACTGAGTAATTACAGAACCGTCATTATTCTTTTGTAGCGGCACAACTTCATCCAGAGGTTGTGCGGAAATCACTACACCAGCAGCGTGTACGCCAAAAGTTTTGTTAGTTCCTTCAATCCGCATCGCCATATCAATCCAGCGGCGTACTTTATCGTCGTTGTCGTATTTATCTTTAAATTCTGGCGCTGGCGTATCATTAGAAATCATCACCTTTAGTTTAGTCGGCTTCCCTCGCACTACCGGAATTAACTTTGCCATTTCATCGGATTCTTTGTAGGGAATATCCAAGACTCTGGCGACATCTTTCAAAACAGCTTTGGAAGTTAGCCGGTTAAATGTAATGATTTGCGCTACCCTATCTGCGCCGTATTTATTGGTGACGTATTTAATCACATCATCTCGTCTTTCGATACAGAAATCCGTATCAATATCTGGCATTGATTTACGTTCTGGATTCAAAAAACGCTCAAATAGAAGTCCGTGGTGAACTGGGTCGATATTAGTAATTTTTAGAACATAAGCGACAAGAGAACCGGCGGCAGAACCGCGACCTGGCCCAACGGGAATTTGGTTATCTCTGGCGTATTTGATGTAATCCCAAACCACTAGAAAGTAAGTGGAAAATCCCATCCGCTCGATCATTGTCAGTTCGTATTCTAGCCGTTCTTTGTAAACGGGATTGATGTCGCTGCGGGATTTAGTATTTAATCTTTCTAGGAGTCCTTCCCAGGCTTTTTCCTGGACGTAAGTATCTGGTGTGTGACCAGATGGAACGTCGGGATAGTCTGGAAGTCGAGCTTCACCTAAGATGTTGTATGGTTCTACTTTGTTAGCTACTTCCTGGGTATTGCCGATCGCATTTTTAATTACATCATCTGACAAATGATCCCGGAACAAATGCGCCATCTCTTCAGCGGATTTAAGATACTCAGTACCGCTATATCGCATCCGTTTTTCATCACTAATTAGCTGCTTGGTGTTAATGCAAAGCAGCGCATCGTGAGCTTCTACATCAGAACATTCTGTAAAATGGGAATCGTTTGTCGCTACGACTTTAATTTCTAATTCTTTGCCAATCTTAACTATTTCGACATTAACAATTCGGTCTTCCAGATAACCGTGATCTTGGATTTCCAAATAATAATCGTTGCCAAACAATTCTTTGTACCATTTGGCGCAATCCCGTGCTTCTTTCAGTTTACTTTGGAGAATCAACTGCGGTACTTCCCCGGCTCGACAACCGCTGGTCACAATTAGTCCTTCGCGGTATTGTTCCAGCAATTCTTTGTTAATGCAAGGACGAGAAAATATCCCTTTTCCTTGTACACCTTTGAGATGAGAAATAGTAGTAAGTTTGACTAAATTTTTATATCCTTGTTGATTTTTCGCTAATACGATTTGGTGATATTTTTTTCGACCTCGTTCTTGTTTTTCGATGTCGCCATTTACTACATACATTTCGTTACCAATAATCGGTTTGATGTTTTTAGTGCGACAAATTTTGATCAGTTCGATCGCACCGTACATGACGCCGTGATCTGTGAGTGCGATCGCAGGCATACCTAACGCGATGGCTCGTTCTACCAGATCGGGTAACTGACTGGCTCCATCAAGTAAACTATAGTCGCTGTGAGTGTGTAACCCAATAAAAGACATAGGATTTTCAGTTCTTATTTGTTAGTTTTCCGTTCTGCGAATTCAACGAATTTTTGAACAGTTTGGATATATTTGACCCCCGCGATATCAGCTACATTATTATGGTCTGCCTTGGGAACGACGAACAATTGTTTTGGTTCTGGGGCTGCCGCAAACAGCATTTGACTCATCCTATATGGTATCACACTGTCGTCCATACCGTGAATGAAAAGGACAGGCATTTTCAGCAAACGGACTTTACGAATAGAATCAAACCGCTGGTGAAGAATTAGATTTGTCGGAAATATCCTAAAATTGGGTCTTTCATTCACCATTTGACCCATTGAGGTAAACGAGCTTTGTACTATTAACGCTGCTGCGTCTGGATGTTGCACTGCTAGATCGATCGCGATCGCACCTCCCAGAGAATGACCGTAAATAAAAATATCTTTTGGCGAAATATGCCGTTCTTTAATTAAATAATTCCAAGCAGTTTCTGCATCCCGATATACACTTTTTTCGGTGGGAAATTTGCCTTCGCTGCGTCCGTAGCCACGATAATCAATTAACAGTACCGAAAACCCCAGCTTATGTAACCGAATCGCATGATAGACATTGGCTCCTATATTAATCCCATTGCCATGCAGATATAATAGTGTTCTTTGCCCTTTTCCGCGAATCCACCAGCCATGAATGCGTTCGACTTTGCCGTAACTGTTAAATACTGGCAACCAAACATCCTCAAAGCGGGCAAAAGTAGCAGGCGTTATTTCAATTACAGAAGATGGAAAAAAGATGAAGTGATTCTGCCACCAAAAAAGAAATAGACAGGCGGATGAGTAGGCTAGCGCGATCGATACTACCAAAACTTTCAGCAACTTTATTAAAGGTGGAACTAAAATTTTAGCCATACTTTATTATTAAATAAACCCGGTTTTTCAAAGAAACCAGATTTCTGAGGTGTACCTCATTCAATCGCAAACCGCTTTATATGCTGTTCGTTTGAATCGACAGTACATAAGCGATATCCAGAAATTGTCTGTTTTCATCGTTGGTTAATTTTTTACCGCAGATGAAGAGGGATGAACGCAGATAAACGCAGATATGAAAAGGGGATCTTCTTTACTGACTATGCTATTTGAGCAGAGGGGCAGAGGGGCAGGGGAGCAGAGGAGAAAAGAAATAAAAATGTTCTGAAATTGAACAAAAGCATAGCAACTCCGAAAGAGCCGAATTGTCAGAAAGGATTATATTGCAAGAAAAAATACAACCCCTTTTCCTGCAAAGTTCGATCGGTGTCATCAATATGAATCAGCGGGATGCCATAATCTATGCGAGCCCGCAGTTTGTCACCCATTTGCCACTGTATGCCGAGTCCGACTGCAGCGAGGTTATTGGGGTCTGGATTTAATCTTCCAGAACTGTTCCACCCTTTGCCCACATCAACAAACGGGATGATTTGCAAGACACCTTGCCGATCGCGGAGACGATAAACCGGAAATCGGACTTCGGCGGAAGCAAAAACGCCGTTATCGGTTAGCAAGGTGTCTTGGCGGTATCCCCGCACGCTTTCATTGCCGCCCACACCGAACTGCTCCAATGGTAACAGGGCGCGATCGCCTAACTGCACATCTGCGCGGAGCAACAGTACAGGAGAACTGGAGGCTGCGTTTTCTGAAGAGCCTAGAAGGCGCAACCACTGCGCCTGTCCCCGCCAACCGACAAATCGGCTATCGGGAAAGCGTTCGTTAATCGAGGCATCAAAGGCACCTATTCCGAAATTGAACTGCGACCTAGCAGCAAAGACAGAACGACTGCCTCGCTGCGTCCATTCCTGGAAAAACCTGATCGCTGAGATACTGGTGCGTCCTTCGTCGTCAGCTCCTGGGGAAAGCTGGAAAGGCTCATCTAATAGGAATGTCTTACTTTCGCGCCTAGAAGCGGTCAAACCAAGGGCGAATTCTTGGGTAGGAGTTTGAATAATTGGCTGTCGGTACGTCAGCTCGTAATCGCGGGAAACCGCCTCAATGTCCACTTGGTCGAAGGGTTCCTCAATGATGCTGCTTTTGGTGAAGCCAAAGCTGAGACGGACGGTGCCGTTGCGGGCATTTACGGGATAGATGTAGCTGGCGTCTACTTCGTGGCTGCCCAGGGTGTTGGCGTAGGACACGGTTAGGCTATCTCCCTGTCCCAGCAAATTGGCTTCGGTAAAGGCTATGCCCCGGCGGAAGGTGCCCACGCTGGGGGCACGACCGTTATCGAGGGTGATTTGAACATCTTCGGTTCTGGCGGGTCGTACTGTTACCTCCAGCACACTTAATCCAGGACGCGATCCCGCTGATAGTTCGGCGGAGATATTTCTGATTAAGGGGTTGAGTTGCAGCAGTTGCAGGGATTCCAGCAGGCGGCTGACCTTCAGGGGTTTGTTGGTGCCCAGGGCTACGCGCGATCGCACATAGTTGGGATTCAAACGCCCACTACCGTTGACTCTGATTTCTTCTACAGCACCTTCCACCACCTGAATTTTGACTGTGCCACCTGTAAGCATTTGGGGCGGGATAAAGGCACCAGAAGTGATATACCCATTGTCAATGTATAGCTTAGTCACCGCAGAACGAGCTTCAAGCAACTGGGCAAAGGAAACCTCCCCCACGAAGGGCTTCAGTACTTTGTCAAACTCTTCGCGGCTGAAGACAGTGCTGCCGACAATCTCGTAGCGTTCAACTTTGATGGCGTTACTAAGGTTACCGGGGGCTTGTTCTGGGACTGTGGGAGTCTCTCTGGTAGGCGGTTGCAGAAGTTCCTCTGGCGGCGGTAGTGGGGTAAGCTCAGGCAGAGGCTGCGGTGTCGGGAGAATCGGGTTGGGTATTTGGCTTGGAGTCGGGGTAATCGTCTGGGCTTTCAGCGCTTCAGTATACAGGTTTCCAGTCAGCACTATCAGACTTAGCGCTAGATAGGTCAATCGATTTTGGATTTTGGATTTTGGATTTTGGATTGACCCCCAAATGGTCGAGAGAGGGCAAGCAATACTGAAAAGGTTTTTTTCTTCTTTACAACTTTCAGTCGGGGGCTTGAGACTTTTTGGGTTTTCGGTCAAAAGGCAAAGGGCAATAGACAAAACTGACATATCTTTTTTCCCTCTTTCTTTTACCTTTTTACTTTTCACCTTCGACTTTGTATTAGCGTGTTTAGGGTGCATTGCAATACGCTGATGTTATTCCTGGACTATATACCGTAGGCACCAGAGCCGCCTGGGTAGGGGCGAAGAAAAGAGCGCTGACATTTTTGTTGATTATCAATAAGATAACTACGTAAGTGCTTAGTGGGTAGAGGGTAAGGAAAAAGCGCCGACATTTTTGGTGATTAACTCAAGTTGCTAGTTAGTTCCATTGGCTGTTGTTCGGAATGGATATTAGTACGTAGTTGCGCTTTAGCGCTCTTTGAGCGCTAAAGCGCAACTACGTACCTGTAAGGGCTTTCGCATTTGCCCAAGAAAGATTTTGCATCTGACCTAGAAATTATCATTCTTTATTTGCGAAAGCCCTGAAAGCCAAGATTCTTTAGAAACCACGCGGCTCGATCGGCAACACTGGCAATCTCGTTGGCCCAAGCGGCGCTGCATTCGGGGGCACCAATATTGGCCGATCGGGTGACGAAGTGCGCCTTGGTACTACACCGGGGGGGTAGAAATCCTGGGGCCGATCGCTCGCATCAATACAGGTTCCCATCACTTGACCCACAGAAAAATCTACTTCGCGATTCAATCCCACCACGCACTCAGCAAAACGTACCGGCAAAAGACTGCGGCGGCAGTTATCCAAAACATCTGGAGCCGGTGAGTTTTGGGTGCCGTTGCTGATGTTCACCACGCAAGTTGCCAAATCGCGGGGACGGCGCACCTTTGTACAAGTGGAAAGGGCATCCCTAGCGGCGATGTTCGTCTGCTGGTAAATCTGAGTAACGCAGATGGTTAAGTCTTTAGGATAGAGCGATGCCGCACAGGCGTCCGCTGCTACCGCAGCAGATATACCAGCACGCAACAACTCCGAGGCGCACAGTTGGAAATTATTGCGGTAAACTGCCTCAGCAGGTTTGCTGGGCATCACAACCGCCAGCGACAACAGCGTCCAAAGCGGCGGGGCCCAAAAGCCAATTAAACGAAACGATTTATTGCCCAAACGCATTCCCATAATGGTTTTACTTTGACAAATTTTTGCCGGTATGAATTTTATTGACATTCCCAATTTTAAGATTTTGGGGATTCTTGCTCGATCGAGCCACCTTGCTTACTCCCTTCGGGCCAGAAGATTATCTATCATTCTTTTTCCCCTATGCCCCTGGAGCCCCTCTGCGGCCTTATAGATATTCTTGAGAGCCAGAAAGGAGTAAGTGCTGTTTCCAGATTTAAGTAGCGGGTCATGCGATCGCACAAATTTTACCTCCTTATTGATATTTTCGGTAAAATTTTGCGATACTAGAAAGTCTGGCTATTATTTGATAAAGGTCTAGAGAGGAAGCGGAATGTCGCGATATAGAGGCCCACGCCTCAGAATAGTTCGTCGTTTGGGTGACTTACCCGGCTTAACCCGTAAGTCCGCAAGACGAGCCTACCCCCCAGGTCAGCACGGTCAGAACCGCAAGAAGCGCTCTGAGTATGCCATCCGTTTAGAAGAAAAGCAAAAGCTTCGCTTTAACTATGGTTTAACAGAAAGACAGCTCCTGCGCTACGTGCGTAGAGCCCGTCGCGTTACCGGCTCAACCGGACAAGTGCTGTTGCAATTGCTGGAAATGCGCCTGGATAACACGGTCTTTCGTATGGGTATGGCTCCCACTATACCAGCAGCCCGTCAGCTGGTAAATCACGGTCACATCACCATTAACGGTCGTGTGGTGGACATTCCCAGCTACAGTTGCAGACCCGGAGAAGTTATTGCCGTCAGAGACAAGGAACACTCCCGCAAGCTGGTAGAAGCTAACCTGCAATACCCCGGTTTGGCAAATCTACCCAATCATCTTGAGTTTGATAAGAACAAGCTCATTGGCAAGGTGAATGGTGTGATTGAGCGCGAATGGGTGGCGTTACAAGTTAACGAATTGCTGATTGTTGAGTACTACTCACGGCAAGCTTAACGATTTTAGATTTTGGATTTTAGATTTTGGATTGAATCTAAAATCTAAAATCTGAAATTATTTCAGCCACCGATTTGCGACATGGTGCGGGTGTAAGTACCGGCGCTGCCTGAATAGCGTTGCTTGAAGTTAATCTCTGGTTTAATTGCCAGTAAGTCACCCACGCGGTCGCATAACTCGGTTGTGCTAACTCCGGCTCTAAGTGAGCTTTTTAGGTCAATTTGTCCGGTTTCGTTCAAAAGACAGGGACGCAACCAGCCATCTGCCGAAAGGCGCATCCGGTTACAGCGATCGCAAAAACACTCCGACATCTGACTGATAAATCCTAACGTTCCCTTGGCTCCCGGTATCTTAAACACATCGGCAGGGCCACAACCACGAACTTGCCCTTCTGTCAAGCCCCAACGTTCGCGAATTTGTTGCCTCAACTCTTCGGAAGGCACCCAACCGCTAGAACCAAACATCTCAGCATTGCCAATCGGCATAAATTCAATAAATCGGACGTGCCATTCTCTGTCAAGGGTAAGAGCGGCTAAATCGAGAATTTCGCGATCGTTCACTCCTGGAATTAGCACTACATTGAGCTTGAGGGGGTCAAATCCGACCCGATGAGCAGCTTGTATCCCATTCCAAACCTGCTGCCAGCGCGATCGACTGCGATTGCCAATAATTTTATCAAAAGTTTCGGGATCGAGGGAATCGAGACTGATATTAATTCGGCGCAACCCCGCATCGTATAAATCTTGCGCCATCCCAGCGAGTAAAAACCCGTTGGTAGTCATTGAGAGATCTTGGGTTTGGGGAAGAGATGCGATCGCCTTTACCAACTCTACAACACGCGGACGCAGCAGCGGCTCACCCCCAGTCAGGCGAAATCGGGTAAATCCCACAGGGATAAAAACTTCCTTCAGCAGGGTCAGCAATTCCTCATCGGTCAACAGCTGTTGCTGCAAAATATAGTCTAGCTCTGCTCCTTCCGGCATACAATACTGACACCGGAAATTGCAGCGATCGATTAAGCTGATACGGAGGTAATCTACTTGGTTCATGCCTTGATTCTGCTCAGTTTGCTGTAGGGTAAAGATGCCGTAACCCTATCCGGTTTTATATGTGTAGCTGCAAAAAATTTGGCCGGGGTACACTGACTATGGTAGGACTGTTCTGTAAAAATAGGGACGTTGACTGAGATTACTTTTCCTATTGCCTCATAAAAATTATGCCAAATTTGAAATAGCTAATTTTTTTTGGGAAAACTTCCATTGTCGAGAATAATCATTAAACCTGTTGTTATCTATTTTGGCAGTTCTAAACAATGTAATTATTTTGTAAATTTATCTATGTTTAGCAATTTGTTCTTGGGCATAGGGAATAGGCAAAAAGTTCTTTTTCCCATGCCCAATGCCCAAACTGACCCCAATGTCCAATGCCCTAGTTGCTAGTTTCCTTTGTAGATTCAATTATTCTAACAGGAATCAGATGAGGTTTTGAGAGTAAGAGCGCTCTGGGTGAAACACAGATTTGTTGGAGCTCACGCATCACCTGAATTAGCGGCTGACTGCGTTGCTCCCGTACAAACAGAAGAGGGAACAGAGCAATTAGTCGCAGAACAGTTGAGAGGGCAAAAAGTCCCGGCAAACCGCCGATATTGCCGAACTGGGCCAGAAAACCAGCGGCAGTTGTTGCCAAAGCACCGCCGACTCCGCCGACAGCAGCTACTAGAGCAAAATAGGTAGCTTGATTTCGATCCGGTGCTATACCCATCTGGATATTGTTGTTGCACAAATCAATAGCTGCCCAAGTTCCACCAGTGAGCAGGTGTAATAGCGGTAGCCATACCCACAGGGAAATAGCATTATTGCCAGTTCCCAGCCAGAGAAAAGGCGTCACCGCCACCAGGATACCAACGAATAGCAGAATTGGGCGATTGCCAATTCGATCGGCCAGCTTACCCCAGATAACCAACATCAGCAAATTAGCGCCAGACGACAAACTGTTATAGACCGTTACCCAGGTAACATCTATAGCCAGGTCATCAAGCAGGTAAAGGTTGAAAAATGGACTGCTCACATTGGCGGCGAATGTCCAAAAACCAAAGTAAAGCAAAAATCTCAGAAAATTATTGGCGACTGGGGACTGGGAACTCAGAGAGCTTTGAGTATCAAGTTCTGAGTTTTGAGTTAAAAAATTCCCCTGCTCCCCTGCTCCTCTGCACAAGCGCTCAAGAGCGCCGAGCTGTTCCTGGGGGTTAACATCGGCCATAAAGCGCTGACAGCCAAGACTAATTAGGCCAAATACGACTCCGAGTAACAAGACCGCACCGTAACCCTGAATCGTGCCACCAGGCCAAGCCGACACTGCTAAACCCAGTAAAGGTATAGAGATAAGATTTGTCAAGTTAGCAGCACTATTACGAATGCCGAAATATCTCCCACGCAACCGTCCTGGAACCAAAGTAGCCATCCAACTCAGCCAGGAGGCGCACCCCAAAGAGTTTAATATATTGCTTGCTAGGACTATACATAATGTCCATCGCAACAAATTGTGCTTATCCGTGTTATTCCCGCTAGCTAACCAAATTCCCAGCACTAAAATCAACCACAACAGCCGCGATGGGCCAAAGGCCGACAGGTCGTACTTGAAGCGGCTGGTGGTTTTGCTTGCCAGATAAGCTCCCACAGGCTGGAGCAAATTCACCAACATGGGAATGGAGGACAGAATGCCAATTTCCATAGGGGTGGCATTCAGTTGCAGTAAAAAATTAGTCAGCAAAACGCCGCCGGTAATATTGGCAAAGATGGCAGCAAAGACGCCATCCCAAGTAGACGCCCTCAAACTCGATCGAATGGCTTCTTTGGAAAATTTGAGAGTATAGTTGGGAGGCTGTAAGGTTTCTGCTACCCTAACGATCTCTATAACTTCATTAGTCAGAGGAGATATTTCAGAACCAGATTCGACTACAGAACGCGATTGGTTGGAATAGGCAACCACTTAATTCCTCACTAAATAAAGAGAACCTACGAAGCTTTGCCCAGAAGGTGGGGGATGAGACAACAATAGATTGGGAGTTCTCTGGCGGGCAGCTTTCTGTGGAAAGATATACCTCTCAATCTATTGATACAAAAATAAAACTTTGATGTCTGCCGCTAGATGAATGACATCGATCGCGCGATCGATAGGGGTGCATCGCGCAACGGCCACAGACGAGAGTGCGTAGCACTATAACTCTTTAGCTCCAAACACCGATACGACATGGATAAGCACTGGTTGGATATCTGGGGTGTTGCCCTTTTTATAGGTTTCCCAATAATGCTCCTTTAATCTCTAGAGCAGCAGAAGGGAAGCGTAAGTTATATATACAGGACTTACCATGATTGTTGGCGCTTTTCACCCTAGATGTAGGGGCAATTCATGAATTGCCCCTACAGACGTTGTGGGTGCAAAATCGAATGCGTAAGTCCTAAGATACGAACCGCAAATACGCAAACAAAAACAGGGGTTGAGTGGCATGGCAAACGAGCAACAGTTGGCTTTGCTCAAGAAAGGGGTGAATGTCTGGAATGAATGGAGGGAAAAGAATCCTGAAACGCGACCAGACCTAAGTGAGGCAGAACTCCAACAGGAAGATCTCGGTGGAGTTAACTTAATGGAGGCCGATTTGCGCTCTTGCGACCTCAGCGGAGCTAATTTAATGGGGGCAACTCTGCGCTTTAGCGACCTTAGTGGAGCTAATCTGAGTCAGGCATACCTGAGCAATGCAGATTTCTCTGAGGCTAATCTTTGCGAAGCAAACCTGAGCGAAGCTTACCTATTTGAGGCGAATTTGAGCCGGGTGAACCTGAATGGGGCGGATCTGCAATGGGCATACCTGGGTCAGGCAGACTTATCTGGAACCTACGCAATTGAAGCAAACCTGAGCGAGGCAGATTTGCGGGGGGCCTACTTGCTGGGGACAAACCTCAGCGATGCGAATCTGCGGGGAGCAAATTTGAGCGGAGCCGATCTACAAGCGGCGGATCTGCGGCGGGCAAATCTGGATAAGGTAAACTTGATGGGGGCAAGGTTGCTGAAGACGAATTTTGAGGATGCTAACCTGACTGGTTGTTCAATTTACGGGATTTCCTGCTGGGATTTAAATCTGCAAGGTGCCAAGCAGTCTAATTTGGAAATCGCGCCTCCTGGCGAACCTGCGATCGCAGTAGATAATCTTGAGGTAGCCCAGTTCATTTATCTGCTACTCAACCACAAGAAAATCCGCCAGATCGTCAATACTTTTCCCTCGGAAGTAGTACTGGTATTGGGTAATTTCACATCGGCAAAGCGCAAAGATATCCTGGATGTCATTCGGGATCGACTTCGCCTTCGCTCTTATTTGCCAGTGGTATTCGATCTGGGCAAACCAGCCGATCGCGATTTTACCGAGACTATTTCCTGTTTGGCTAATATGGCTCGTTTCATCATTGTTGACCTCACAGATGCCAACGGGATTTCGCAGCAATTGCAGCACCTTGCTTTTCAACAGAAGCGTGTATTCGTGCAGCCGTTAGTGCAAGCAACATCTGGTGAATGCCTCATATTTGAGGATGGACAGCCATACCCTTGGTTACTCCAGACCTATCGGTATCGGGACTTGGAGGAACTCACGGTTTCCCTTGAAGACAAGGCTCTAGCGATTGTTGAGGCTAAGGCAAGGGAATTGATGAAATAGTAAAAAAAGATTTTGCCTCATCTATTTCAAACCAGATGAGGCTATTATACTTACCACAAAAAACTAAGCGCATTCCGGTTTGCGGTGAATCCATTGACACTGGTACATAAAACTGACACAAAGATAGCACTCAGCACTTTGCTATATCGCTAGGCATACTGGTGAGTACGCGCCGCTTCAACTGCTGCTTGAGTTCCAACATCCATAAATCGCAACGAAAGAGTTTTGCCCAGGGCTGCGGCTCGTTTGAGCCCAGTAATCAGACTGTTGACTCCCTCCGCTTCCACGTTGTCTACCCATAGGAGATCGACAACCACGGTATCGGTTGTTATTTCCAGGGCTTGTTCTAGGGCTTTCGTAAAGGCTGGGCAGCTCATACCATCAAGACAGCCATTGGGTCTGAGGACAACGGTGCGGGGTCGTCCACTTTCTACTGGGTTGAGTAAATGAGGGAAATTAGACATTAAGTCCATGAGGGGTTCCATTGGAAGCTCCAGGACGCGGTGGTCACAAATGCAGGGCTTGTAGCCCAACGATACTCTTATAGAGTGAAACAAAATAGCGTTCATTGGTTTGCGATCGGTCACTACAAACCTATGATCTAAATCACACTGCTTAGGACGGGCTATTCTGTGTAGCAGAAAATGGTTTAGACTTGGCACGACAATTGACGATCGCACCAGAGAGGTTGCTGAAAACTGCCAACTGGCTGGGGCCAATGCTAGTAGAGGCTGGACTACAGGGCGTTAAGGCAATTTTGTTGTTTGGCTACCACGGTAAGCCGATCAAATTGGCTGGCGGCATTTTTCACACTCACCATCACCTTGCGGATGGACGCCTAGAAATTCTTACGGCTCACTGCGCTGGGGTGGGTTTACCGACACCAGTATTGCAGAAGGTTTTGAAGATCGCAACAGCTGAGGATGCCTTGAAATACCTGCGGGAGTTGGACGCCAAAAGCAGTAGCAATTGGGTAAATTTGGTTTATAGTGCGATCGCTCAAGCTATTGACAAGCGCTCTCAAGCTTATATCCGCACTCACAGCGAACGGGAGGTTTGCGTCGGGTTGGTGTTGTTCGATCGCGATCGTCATATCTTGATCGAAAGCCAAATTGGTTCTGCGTTGCTGTCGCAATTGTGTTGATTTTATAAGTGCTTTCGACCAACTCGATTCCTGGCTTTGGCTCTATTTTTAGAACCTTTGATAGTTCTTGATTAGTATATGAGCGATCTCGTCAAATTGTCTGTTGTGATCTTTGGTTAAATTTTTACCGCAGATGAAGACAGATACACGCAGATGAACGCAGATAAGAATAAGAAAAGGAATTTTTTAGATGACTGGGACTGAAGTCACTTGAGTCGCTTTTCATCCAGCCCTAAAGGGACAGGGTTTTCAATCTCCCAGGTTCCCTCTATAAATAAATATATATTGCGACATTTTTACGCTCTGTTTTTTGGAATTATCAGTGACACTCCAAACCTCTGAACCGCTCCCGATCGAATCTTTGGCCCAGTTGAATCGCCAGATAATTGTGATTCTGGACTTCGGCTCTCAGTACTCCGAGTTGATTGCTCGCCGGATTCGCGAAACTCAAGTATATTCGGAAGTTCTATCTTATCGGACTACCGCCGAACAGCTGCTAAAGCTCAATCCCAAGGGAATAATTCTCTCCGGTGGCCCAAGCTCGGTGTACGATCCGGTCGCGCCTCATTGCGATCGCCAGATTTGGGAACTAGGAATTCCTATACTGGGCGTTTGCTATGGGATGCAGCTGATGGTACAACAGCAGGGTGGCGAAGTAACGCGATCCCAGCGGGCTGAGTATGGCAAAGCGTCTCTGTCTATTGATGACCCTACGGATTTGCTGACCAATGTGGAAGATGGTACGACAATGTGGATGAGCCACGGAGATTCTTGTAACGTTCTGCCACCTGGGTTTGAAATCTTAGCTCATACAGATAATACTCCCTCTGCTGCGATCGCTCATCACGAGAAAAAGCTGTACGGCGTCCAGTTTCATCCAGAAGTCGTACATTCGGTTGGCGGACAAGCTTTAATCCGCAACTTTGTTTACCATATCTGCGACTGCGAACCGACTTGGACTACCGCCGCCTTCGTTGAGCAATCAATTCGCGAAATCCAGGCCAAAGTGGGCGATAAGCGGGTATTGCTGGCTCTTTCCGGCGGGGTGGATTCTTCGACGCTGGCATTCTTGCTGCACAAGGCGATCGGCGACCAACTGACTTGTATGTTCATCGACCAAGGCTTCATGCGTAAACATGAGCCAGAGCGGTTGGTGAAGCTGTTTAAAGAGCAATTCCATATTGGGGTGGAGTATGTGAATGCTCGCGATCGCTTCTTAAGTTCGATCGCCGATATCACCGATCCCGAAGAAAAACGTCGGCGTATCGGTCACGAATTTATCAGCGTATTTGAAGAGGAATCCAGACGTCTCGGCCCCTTTGATTACCTCGCCCAAGGCACCCTCTACCCGGATGTGATTGAATCAGCGGATACCAACGTTGACCCCAAAACGGGGGAAAGGGTAGCTGTGAAGATTAAAAGCCATCATAACGTTGGCGGTTTGCCCAAAGACCTGCGCTTTAAGCTGGTAGAACCCCTGCGGAAACTCTTCAAGGATGAAGTGCGAAAAGTTGGTCGTTCGATCGGCTTACCAGAGGAAATTGTCAACCGGCATCCTTTCCCAGGTCCTGGACTGGCAATTCGCATTCTGGGCGAAGTTACGTCCGAACGGCTGGAGATTCTCCGAGATGCAGATTTAATTGTCCGTCAGGAAATTAACCGTCAGGGGATGTACAGCTTGTTGTGGCAGGCTTTTGCTGTCTTGCTGCCCATCCGCAGTGTAGGCGTGATGGGCGACAAGCGCACTTACGCTTACCCGATCGTTTTGCGTTTTGTTTCCAGCGAAGATGGCATGACGGCTGACTGGGCGCGGGTTCCTTACGAGCTTTTGGAAATTATCTCGACCCGGATCGTCAACGAAGTGCCTGGAGTAAACCGCGTGGTATACGATGTCACTTCTAAACCGCCTGGAACTATTGAATGGGAGTAATACCAAATCTCGGCTACCTTGTTGTAGAGACGTTTCATGAAACGTCTCTACAACAAGGTAGGAAAAGGGGGGTTAGGTCAGCGGATTGCGTATAACAAGTCGGGTGGGCATTGCCCACCCTACCAATGGATTTAACTTAATTTCAGATTGCTGATGGCGTTTAAAGTTCAATTTGCAATTTGCCATCTGAAATTTAAAATTTCGATCGCTTTCTTAACTTTTTGTGGAAAAACTGCACAATATCTGTGGAAAAGTGGGTGTTGCTGTGGAAAACTACCCCTATTTTGATTGAGAGTGATAGGTGATCTGGTCAGACTTGTAGGCAGGCGGTTCAACATGAATTAAGACCCTTACCGGGCTGAACCGTTCTGCTAGGCGGGCTTCTACTTCCTCGGTAATTTGGTGAGATCCTTCGACATCTTTGGCATCCACAATCAGGTGCATTTCAATAAACACCTGGCGTCCGACGACACCCCTGGAAGCAATATCGTGGCAATTGATGACGCCAGGAACTTGCATGGCTAGAGTATGAATAGCCTCCGGTGCGATCGCCATTTCATCCACCAACCAGGGCAAATTATCTTTCAAAACTGACCAACCGCTGCGAAATACCAACAAAGCGACTGGGAAAGACAGAACCACATCCAACCACTGTAGTATTGGCAGGTGTAAAAGTCGCCCTTGCCAGACGCCAATCAACCCCAAAATAACGGTAATCGTTACCCAAACATCGCTCATGGTATGCTGAGCATCGGCGATCAGAATTGGACTGCCCACCCGCACACCGACACGACGCTCGTAAAATGTCACGAAAATATTGATTCCCAGGACAATCAGCAGTATCCACAATTCTGATGGTGATATTGCGATCGGTTTGAGACCGTGTTGAAAGCCGTCAATCGTCCGTTCTATGCCACCTTTGAGAATTTCAAAGCAGGCGACTCCCAAGAAGGCAGCTATTCCCAAGGCTCCCAAGGCATCAAATTTCTGGTGTCCGTAAGGGTGGTCGCGGTCTGGTTCGGGAGAAGCCAAGCGCGTCGCAATGAGTCCCAAAATATTGTTGGCACTATCGGTGACACTGTGCAAGGCATCTGCTAGCAAACTTAGGGAACCAGTTGACCATCCTACACCGGCTTTAATCGCCATCACCAGTACATTAAGTAGCAAGGTGATGAGCAACACTTTTTTTACTTCAGAACGGTTATCTAAAACCATGAGGCCGATTAATTAGTTATAAATTTCTCTGGCATCCAGTGTAAACTCAAAGCAGGAAAAGGTATCTACAAAGCTTACCGAATCTAGATTGGAGTTGTCTTTAATATATATAAATTTTATTTGTTTGTTGACACAATTTTTAATTAATAACAGCTATCTTGCCTGATTCTCTTGACATGGTATTCCGTAAAGCGACCAGATCTATTAGCATTAATACCAGGATGTAAAGATTAATTGCCAATGTCGTCTTCTCAACTCAGATTCAACCTGGGAGAGGGTTCTGTCTCCTTTAGCTTCACGCCGGGTGCGGCGCGGGAGTTGCAAGCTGCGATCGCTCAATTGATGGATCGCTTGAAAGCAGCCAGCGCTCAAGCCTCTGGCGGTGGTGGCAAAGCCAGTCCCCAAAAACCGATGGAATATCAGTACACAGGTGATGTATTTCTGGAAATGTTCTGCAATCCCAATATCTGGCCCACTCCCTTTGCCGCCAAAGTGTTAATTACGCTTCGGGATGACCGGATTCGCGTGACTGTTGAAGCAGAACTCACTCGCATTATTGACGACATCAACCTATATCTAGACCAGGTTGGTTAAGTCTGGTAGCTCAATAATGTACACTACTAGGTACGACTGCGGCATATGGCAAAGCAGCCGATCGCGGCTTCGATATCCTTGTGCTGCTGTCTGCGACTGCGTGTTCCTAGCTCAAATTGCCGATGAACGTCGATAACCCGATTCAGGTACTGCAAACAGGATTTCGCATCTCTCTGGGGGCAACCGCTTCCCTGATTGAAAGCCTGCAAGATTCTCAAAAGCGAGAGGAAATTCTTTCCAAGCTGACAAACTCAGAGTTTGCTCAGTTGACCCAGGAGTGGGCTGAAAAAGGTGAAGTAACTGAGCAGGAAGCTCGCAATTTCGTTGATTCCCTCTTGAGTCAACAAAGCAATCAAACGCCTGGAGAGACACCAGGGACGTCAGGTACTACCGAGACATCTACTCCGGCTGCTTCTCCAGGTGTGCAACTAGAACTACAGGAACTGACAGCACAAATCGCCGCTATGCGTGCTGAGCTAGAAAGGCTGCGGAATCAAGATTCTCAGTCATGAGGTGGCTAGAGGTAGCTAGGGGCTAGGGTCTAGGGGCAGTTGTGAATAACCCGCCAAGTGCGATCGCACTTGGCGGGTGTGGATGTTTATCTACCCCGCCTTTCATCCCCCGCTATATCTTATTAGCGGGGGATGAAAGGCGGGTCAAAAATGGGGATTCGATCTCCCCATTTTTGACAAATCATGTTATTCTAATTGTAGACTTAACTTTCCCTAAAATGCTAATTTACGAAGCAAAGTTAAAAGGAACAGAAGACCAGTACCGCCTTATTGATGAGATGTTGCGGACGGGGCTTTTTGTTCGTAATAAAGCTTTGCGCTACTGGATAGATAATCCAGGCGTGAATGGCATGGACTTAAATAAGTATTGCAAAGTATTAGCTGATAATCCTGAATTCCCTTGGGTTAAAAAGTTGAACTCAATGGCACGTCAAGCAATGGCGGAACGTGCTTGGTTAGCCATATCCAGATTTTTCAGTAATTGCCAATCTAAGACTTGTATTAAGCGTAGTCGAAATCCATCAGAAAAAAAAGGCTATCCCAGATTTAGAAAGCTACAAAATAGAGCATCTATCGAGTACAAAACTTGTGGTTGGAAACTGTCATCAGATAGAAGATATATTACTTTTACCGATGGATTTAAAGCAGGAACATTCAAACTTTGGGGGACTAGAGACTTACATTTCTATCAAAGTAAGCAAATCAAACGGGTACGGATAGTTAGAAAATCTGATGGCTATTATGCTCAGTTTTGCCTTGATTATGAACGAAAAGAAAAACATAATCCAACCGGCAAAAATCTGGGTATTGATGTTGGGTTAAATCATTTATATACTGATTCTGAAGGCAAGCAAATAGAAAATCCGCGCTTTTTACGAAAAGCTGAGAAATCCCTGAAAAAGGCACAGCGTAAGTTATCGAGAACTAAAAAGTGGTCTAAAAATCGCTCTAAAGCCCGAAATAGATTAGGAAGAAAACACCTAAAAGTAGAAAGGCAACGTAAAGATTTCGTCGTTAAGTTGGCGAGAGCGTTAGTCCAGTCGTCAGACTTGGTAGCCTTTGAGGATTTACAGGTGAGAAACATGGTAAAAAACCATCATCTTGCTAAGTCTATTAATGATGCTTCGTGGTCAATGTTCCGCAGTTGGTTAGAACATTTTGGGAAAGTATTTGATGTGACAGTGATTGCTGTTCCACCTCATTACACATCTCAAAATTGTTCTCAATGCCACCAAATTGTTAAAAAATCATTGAGCGTTAGAACGCATCAATGTCCTCATTGTGGACATATTCAGGATAGAGATTGGAATGCCGCAATTAATATTCTCAACAAGGCGTTGTCAATCTTAAGCAAAATTTCTGAAAATACCGTCGGGCAGACGGGAATTAACGCCTCTGGAGAGATTGGTCAATACTTGGAGAAAGAAATTCCTCCCGGCAAATCAACTCGTAGAAAGAGGAAATCCAAAGAGCAATCTTTGGAATCCCCCGCTATATTCGGTACTCCGAATTAGCGGTGGGAGGATGTCAAGATTTCGATCTTAAGGCTTGGCACTATTTATCAATCTCAGTCATAGTGGGCTTCTAGTCGTTTTCCCATTCTTCGCGACCCATTAAATCGGCTATCCGATCTCTGAGTAAATAGTTGGATTTTTCCAACTCGCACTCAACCCAGGCCCATTCACGCGCAGGAATATATTGGCAGAGAGTGTAGATGGGTTGCTGACGGCTGACAACTCCTTTATGTACAAGCCGACGCGCTTCTTCTTGGATTACATCTAGAGAGTATTGAATGGATTTAGTGGAAACTGTGTTTACGCTCATTGTATTCACTCTTAAACTATGGGCCTAGAATTTGCTGATTGAGAGTAGATAGTTTGTAGCTCTATATACTAAACTGCTTTCATTTTTACGCTATCTACTCCGCTGTTATATTAACAAATATTTCAAAGGTCATCAAACCTTGACATTTTTGACGCATGGATTTAAAGTCATACACCCCTATTCTTCGTACTAGCAATCTTATGGGAGTTGGTTTAGGAGCCGGTAAGCATTGCGTAATCCCCACGTTAAGCCAGATTAAGGGAGGAATAAGGGGAAAAAAGAATTTCTTGGCATTACTAAAACAGACTGAGGGATGACAAAACTAAAGATTAAATTTTGTGGAAGAAAATAGCATTATTTACCAAATAATGCTTCTAAGGCGATCGCCTGTGCTGCATAAATCTGTCCGTAGGAATATAGACAAGGTATATCCGAAGGAAGAAGATCCAAAAATTGTTTTTTGATATATGGGCTACCGTAAAGTATTAGGGCTTGAAGTTTACCTGCTTTTAATAGTTTCTTAAACCAATCTTCAGCAACAGATGATATTCCAGCACTGCCTCGGAAAGGATTGCCTCGGATAAAGACTTGCATGAGCGTGGGTTGTAGGTCATCGGAGTTGGAAGCGCTGGGTGTGTGGATATCGCATAACTGAGTAGTGTAGCCTAATTGCACAGGGATAGCGATCGCAGGTGCTTGGCGATCGATAAACTTACAGTCTAGTAGATTATCTACCACTATTAAGTTACGTAAATTGACTAAATTGGCTACCTGTAAAGGCACAGACCCGAAAACTTCTGTAGTTTCTCGCAGAATGTTGACAGGTGCGGCAAGAAATGCAGGTTGTCCAATTTCCTTCAAAGGCTGAAGGATAAAATTGCTCCCCCACTCCCCCACTCCCCCACTCCCCGCCTGAAACACCTTGAGTTTAGCTTGCCAGATGCGTTCTACAGAGGCGCGAATTCTGTCGGGAGAGATGCGTCCAGATGTTACGGCATCGCATATTGCTGCGATCGCACCTTCTGGATCTACCGGCATGAGTAGAATATCAGCACCAGCTTCCACTGCCAAAACGGGGGCTTCGTTAGTACCATATTCATTTGCGATCGCACCCATCACCAAAGCATCTGTGACAATCAAACCTTCAAAGCCCAGGTTTTCGCGTAACTGACCCGTCAAAATGGGATGAGATAGAGTGGCTGGTCGTTCCCGATCCCAATTCGGGATCAGCAGATGAGCCGTCATTACCGTATCTACACCAGCAGAAATAGCGGCGGCGAAAGGTGGTAACTCAATTTCTGCCAATCTGGCTGGGGAATGAGGAATTACGGGTAATTCCAAGTGAGAATCTACCGCAGTGTCGCCGTGTCCGGGAAAATGTTTGGCGGTGGTTAAAACGGGATAACGCTTCGCACCTTCGATAAAAGCAGCGGCGAGTTGACTGACGACGGCGGGAGTTTCGCCAAAGGCGCGGACATTGATAACCGGATTATCGGGATTGTTATTAACATCGACGACTGGTGCCAGTACCCAGTTTATGCCTAGAGCAATTGCTTCTTGAGCAATTATCGCTCCCATCTGCTCGGCATATTGTTCGGCGAGGTTAAGATCTCTTTGAGCGATCGCACCAATTGCCATCGGTGGAGGAAACCAGGTAGCACCCGAAAAACGCTGACCGACGCCTTCTTCAATATCGGCGGCGATCAGGAGCGGAATTTTGGCCCAGTTTTGGATCTGTTGCGATCGCAGCGCCAATTCAGCCGCGCTACCCCCAAGTAGAATAACCCCACCCACGCCAAGATTGGCGATTAAATGCTGTAACTTAGCTGCGGGTGGTTCCCATTGGGGATACTTGATTTGGTGATCGAACAAGTAGCCAGAGGCTCGCACTACAACCATCTGGGCTACTTGTTCTGCGAGGGTAAGTTTATCTAAATCTGGCAATTTAGAAGATTTCAATCTTTAGTCCTCTTCTTCCGCCGAGACTGCGTAGTCCTTCTCATTATCCTCCTCGATCGGATCGTCATCATGGCGGTCTTGGTTAATTTGGTTGAGGAGGGTGATAATGCGATCGCCTCGTTCCAGGGATTTATCCTCCATAAACACCACCTCTGGCGTCCGGCGCAGACGTACCCGTTGACCGATTTCCCGACGCACATAACCAGTCGCCGCCTTTAACCCCGCCATCGTTTCCGCCTTTGCTTCAGGCGTGCCGTAGATACTGACGAATATCTTGGCGTGCTGAAGGTCGCCAGAAACATTCACATCGGTGACGCTGACCATACCTGAGCCCACCCGGTCATCTTTGATGCCGTTTTGGAGCAATTGGCTGACTTCGCGTTGAATTAGTGCCGCAACGCGAGAGACGCGACGATCTGTAGCCATAATAAACAGCTGCCTTTTTAAGCAGTATGAGCAATGCCTCTAACCATCGTACCTAAACGGGACTCAAGCCCAGCATCGCCTGTAGGGTGAGGGCAACAAAAATTAAGCTAGCGACAAAAAAACCAACGAGTGCGATCGCGGTTACCGGACGCTTGAAAAGAGGTACTAACCACCCAAAAGCAAAGAATAATACCCCCAGCGTGATCGTAATAAAGTAGCTGAAGTAACGCGAAATATTAAGCCAAAATCCTTCAAACATCTGTCTTTAGAGGAGTTAAGAGCGACTGCATCTTAACTCGTAGCATTTGTGGAGTAGTTCGGCAAGTCGATCGACCAAGCCTTTAGGTACGTTGTTGGGCTTTAGCCCCAATAGCCCCCAAGCCTTTAGGTACGTTGTTGGGCTTTAGCCCCAATAGCCCCCAAGCCCAACAACGTACCTCTCTCATCCAGGTACTTAGGCCCAACAACGTACCTTCACCCAAACCAACTGTAGGGGCATTAGGATTAGTAATATGACTTTTAAAGAGAGCATAACTGCGATCAAAGGCATCCAATTCGTAGTAGACGATACGGGAGAAAAAACAGCAGTCATCATTGACTTAGCAGAGTGGGGAGAAGTCTGGGAAGATTTTTATGATGTTTTGGTTTCTAAGTCTAGAAAAGATGAACCAGTTATTTCATGGGAAGAATTAAAAGCTGAGAGCAAACAATAGAAGACCAAAAATGGAGGTGAGGTACGTTGTTAAGCTCTAGCCCTCTTAAAAGCCCTGAAGTGTCACAACATATACTCTTAAAAGCGCAACATACCTAAATTAAGAGGGCTAGAGCTTAACAACGTACCTAAATATGAGCGCTAAAGCGCAACTACGTACCTCTCCCACCCAACGCCAAATATGAAGGAAGAACGCCAAAACGCCTATTACCAGCTAATTGAAGCACTGCTAAATTGTCCTAGCGGCGAAGAAGCAGAAATTTTGCAGGCACACCCAGATTTGCAGGATGCAGGTTTGGTGCAGGCAATGTTAGAAGTGGCAGATAATTTGAGAAGGGAAGGGAGTTTAAATAATGTTTAATTGGTTGAGTAATATGGCAGAAAAGCTGCTTGGAGTGTATAGAAAATACTTAGCAGGGATTACCTTAAAAGCAGAAGCAGATAGATTGTTGAATCTAGGAATTGAGCAATATAATAAAAGTCAATTTCGCGCCGCTTTGCAGTCTTGGCAACAGGCATTAACTATTTATCGGGAAATCGGTGATCGTCAAGGGGAAGCTAATTCCCTGGGGAATTTGGGAAATGCTTACGATTCCTTGGGACAATACCAAGTTGCGATCGATTACCATCAGCAGTCTCTCGCCATTGAAAGGGAAATCGGATCTCGTCAAGGGGAAGCTAATTCCCTGGGGAGTTTGGGACTTGCTTACCAATCCTTGGGACAATACCAAGTTGCGATCGATTACCATCAGCAGTATCTCGCCATTGCCAGGGAAATCGGATCTCGTCAAGGGGAAGCTAATTCCCTGGGGAATTTGGGACTTGCTTACCGTTCCTTGGGACAATACCAAGTTGCGATCGATTACCTTCAACAGACTCTCGCCATTGCCAGGGAAATCGGATATCGTCAAGGGGAAGCTATTTCCCTGGGGAATTTGGGAAATGCTTACGATTCCTTGGGACAATACCAAGTTGCGATCGATTACCTTCAGCAGTATCTCGCCATTGCCAGGGAAATCGGATATCGTCAAGGGGAAGCTAATTCTCTGGGGAGTTTGGGAATTGCTTACGATTCCTTGGGACAATACCAAGTTGCGATCGATTACCATCAGCAGTCTCTCGCCATTGCCAGGGAAATCGGTGATCGTCAAGGGGAAGCGGGATCTTTAAATAATCTAGGCAATACTTACCTCCAAACTAACCAACTCGCAGAAGCCGAAGAAAACCTTTATGCCTCAATGCAAATTAAAGAAACTCTGCGTTCTGAATTAACAAATTATGACCATAAAGTATCAATCTTTGAAACCCAGACAGCAACCTACCGCCTGCTGCAAGAAGTCTTAGTCGCCCAAAATAAATTCGATACCGCCTTAGAAATATCCGAACGGGGACGTACCCGCGCCTTCGTGGAATTATTAACAAAAACCTTATTCACAACAAACGTAGGGGCGGGTTTAGCAGAAGATCTTAAGCAAGAACAGATAACTTCTCAACAAAACCCGCCCCTAGAAGCTAACGTTAATCTATCCTCTGTCCAAATTCAACAAATTGCCGAATCCCAAAAAGCCACCATCATCGAATATTCGATTATCAATCCAGACATTTACATTTGGGTAATTCTACCCAACGGAGAAATCGCCTTTCGTCGCGCCAACCTCGAACCCCTGCAACAACTAAACCAAACCCTAGACGACTTAGAATCAATCATCCTCAAATCTCGCGTTTCCATTGGCATAGAAGAAAAAGATGCAGACGGACAAAAAATTCAACTCGAATCCGAATTTAAACGCGACAACCAAGGGCGATATCCATTATTACAACTCCTCTATGAAATCCTGATTTCTCCCATCGCCGACTTACTCCCCAAACACCCCAATGCCAAAGTTATCTTTATTCCCCATTACAACTTATTTCTAGTTCCCTTTCCCGCCCTACAAAACCCCGCCGATGGCAGCTACTTAATTGAAAATCATACCATCCTCACCGCCCCTTCCATCCAAATATTAGACCTCACCCATCAACACCACCAAAATATTCGCGGATTAAACCAAGCGGCGTTAGTAGTAGGCGATCCAATTCTTGACCCAAAATTCAGCGCAGATCCCTATAAACTCAAACCCATTCCCGCAGCAAAAGAAGCAGCACAAGCAATTGCTGCCCTTTTGGAAACGGAAGCAATTACCGGGGAAAAAGCAACCAAAGCGGTAATTTTGGATCGCATCTTAGGAGTGCGAATCGCCCATATTTCCGCGCACGGACTGTTAGATGATTTCGGAGATTCAGGGATACCCGGTGCGATAATTTTAGCACCCAATTCGGCTACCGATGATGGTGCAATTAGGGCAATAGATATTCTCGCCTTAAAACTCAATTCGGAAATCGTAGTTTTGAGTGCTTGCAGTACGGGAAAAGGTAAAATAACCGGAGATGGGATCATCGGACTTTCCCGTTGCTTCATTCTCGCAGGCGTTCCCAGCGTCATCGTTTCCCTGTGGAACATGGGCGCACTTTCCGCCAAATTACTGATGACTGAATTCTATCAAAATTTGGAACGCGGCATGGATCGAGCCGCCGCTTTGCGATATGCTATGCTAACTACGAAAGCGGAAGAGGGATTGGATAGTCCCGCAGATTGGGCCGCTTTTACCTTAATTGGTGAAACCGAAAGTTTATCTTTAAATACACGAAAGATTGAGCAACAGGAGTTAACTATGCCATTTTCGCCAGAAAGCACACCGCAAGAAATTATCGACGCCTTTTTCAAATTATTGGAAACATCTAATGTATTTTCCAACTATCTAGAATTTATGGAAGAACTTAAAGCAGAACCTGCGGATAGCGCCCAAGAAATCGCAAAAAAAATAGAAGCGTGGTGCAAAGATAAACTCGGAATTGAAAAGGGTATAAATAACAAACTTTGCCAAATGGGTGCAGGAGGAACGGAGAGTAAACCCGATGAGGAAGTGGCGAGGGAATTTAATGATAGATTGTTGGAAAATAGGACGAGATTAGGTTCGCCTCCGCCTTCTTCTTCATCGGGAACAAAGGATAAGAATTAGGTAAATTAATAGGTACGTTGTTGGGCTTTAGCCCCTCTAGCCCTGAAGCGCAACAATGTATCTGAAAAGAGGGGCTGAAGCCCAACAACGTACCTGAAAAGAGGGGCTGAAGCCCAACAACGTACTTGAGAAAGAGGGGCTGAAGCCCAACAACGTACCTGGAACAAGAATTATTATGTACGAATATCGAAAATTGACACCAGAAGAACGGGCGGAACTTGTTAAGGAAAGGTTGGCTAAGGGATTTCCTCCTCATTCTCCACCTCATCCAGTTCAAGATGGTCAATTTTACCATATCACAGTTGGTTGCTTTGAACATCAAGCTAGGATTAATACTCAGGAACGCCGTCACCAAATTTTAGATCTAATCTTTGATAAATTTATTTCAGATGGTATACAAATTGATGCTTGGGTGGTTTTACCAAATCATTACCATCTGTTAGTGCGTAATATTAATACATTACGGTTAAGTGTGTTATTTCGTTCCATTCATGGCCCATTAGCTCGGCAATGGAATCTGGAGGATAATATTACAGGTAAGGTGTGGTGTTCGTTTAGCGATCGAGCAATGCGATCGGAAAGGCATTATTATACAACTATTAATTATATTCATTACAATCCTGTTAAACATGGTTGGGTAAAATCTCCTTATGATTGGTCGGCAAGTAGTGTACATTGGTATTTGGAATATCAAGGGAGAGAATGGTTAAGAAATACATGGGTAGAATATCCGGTGAAAGATTATGGAAAAGGTTGGGATGATTAAGATTAAGGTACGTTGTTGCGCTTCAGCGCTCATACTTAGGTATGTTGTTGCGCTTCAGCGCTCATACTTAGGTACGTTGTTGGGCTTCAGCGCTATAGGGGCTAAAGCCCAACAACGTACCTAGATACACTATTTAACATCTTTGTTTGAAAAATAATATGACGGAAGAACATAAAATCAGAAATCCTAGCGTCACCCTCTATCCTTTCCACTTGCGCGATGACTTCGATGCAGGTTTTCAATCAACCGCTCAAAATGTGTCCCAATTGTGGGATAATCTAGCCGATAATATCGGAAAACAATTAAAAATTACCGAATTAGAATCAATAAGAAATCATCTGATTTGCTACGAAAATGGCATTTACAAACAAGAAACCGGACAAAGTAATTACCAAGTACTAACGCCAGATGGCCAAACCCTGCAATTTCAGCAAATATCTCTACCAGATAACCTAATTTTTAATGGTTCTATCCTTCCTTTACGCATTCACGATACCTACGCCGCTGACTTAACTCTCTATTATCAAAACCTGACAGTTTCCCTAGATAAACTGAAACTATTAAATCCCAATGGTTGCTTGTTACCCAATCAAATTCAAGCATCTCTCGGTCAAACTATCTTGCTTTATGCAGAGCCAGTAGTGTATGATGGTTATCGTAATCTTGCCGATGAGTGTCTGAAAGCTTTTTTGCCAGATAAAATGCCATCTGCACCCAAATTGATCGCGGAAGGAACGCTATTTGGTAGCCCGATTTTTGAATATGACGATCGCAATATAAATCCTGCCCAACGCTGTCACGTTTTAGTATGGTTGAAACGCCATCCCGATACGTTGAAACTGGCAACAACAAAATTTAACTATTATTTACTCAATCTGCTGTGTTCTCGTGCTAAAATAGTATTTGCTTATCAAAAATCGCGGGAATGGTATCGAGAAGGACAACGCATCGCCAGCGAAATCGAAACTGAGATTCCTGCATTTGCCCAAATAGAAAAAGAACCAGATCCGGAAAATAGATTAAGGCAATTAAAGGAATTACTAGCCCGAATCAGGACAAAAGTTTTTCAATATACGGGATGTCTGCGAAACTTGCGAGAATATCACAATACTATAGTAAATAATGCGGAAAACTATGGAGAAGCTTTAACGGGAATTCAAAGTTTGAGCTTAGAAGGGGATAACTTAGAATTTTGGCAAAACTTTCTCGATTTAGCTGAAAATAAATATCAGCAGCAAATAAAAGCAGATTTAGGTTATCTGTTTCCCAGTCAAGAACTATTCCGAGAAATGATATCGACGATTCGAGGAATGGTGCAAATCGAACAGGTGGAAAGTGACAGAAAATGGCAGGAGGATGAAAATAGAAGGGAACGGGAATGGCGGGAAAATTTAGCAAAACAGGAGACGGCGGAAAGAGAACAGGAACGCCAAGCTGAGGAAAAAGCGCAGAAACAGGAGGATAGAGAGAAAGAACGCGATCGCAAATTACAGGATATCATCTTTTTCTTCGGTACTGCTGTAGGCGCAGGCGGCATATTTTGTAGCAGCTACGCACTTACCACCAGTGTTCCAATTCAATGGCGACCCGATTTTTCTTTGCCAATTCATCCCTTTGTCTGGTCAATTTTTTGGAGTATTCTTTTTGGTTTAGCATTGGGTGGGTGTATACTGGTGCTGCTGAGAAAATTATTTAAGTAGAAGCAAAGCATAATGTCCATTGCTGCAAAAGAAAAAGTTTCTTACCGTCCATTTCTGAAATGGGCCGGTGGTAAAAGTAAGCTGATTCCCCAATATCAAGAATTTTTTTCCGAATTTAACAACTATTATGAGCCTTTTTTGGGAGGCGGTGCTATATTTTTTCATCTTTTGCAAAATCGATCGCCTTTCAAGGCAGTTTTAACGGATATTAATGCCGATCTAATTAATACTTATCGCTGTGTTAGAGATGATGTTGAGAAATTGATTAAGCTTTTGCAAGAACATCAGGAAAAACATAATCAATATTACTATTATGATCTGCGAAATTGCCACAACTTTAATGGCTTAGAAGCAGCAGCGCGGTTTATTTATCTAAATAGAACTTGTTTTAATGGTCTTTATAGAGTAAATCCCAAAGGTGAATTTAACGTTCCCGTAGGTAAATACAAAAATCCTAAAATTTGTAATGCAGATTTACTTTATTCAGTATCGGAAGCACTGCAATCTATTGAGATTGCAGAAAGAGGTTTTGAAGCAGTTTTAGATTATGTTAAGACTAGCGAAGATTTTGTCTACTTCGATCCGCCTTACTATCCTCTAAGTAATACCAGCAACTTTACAGGATACAGTCGTTATTCGTTTAGTAAAGATGACCAAATTAGACTAAGAGATGTGTTTGCCGAACTTGCTAGGCGTGGGGTAAAGGTGATGCTGTCTAATTCTGATTGTGATTTTATTCGAGAATTGTATAACGATTTTGAGATTAGGGAGATATCAGCAGCAAGGGCGATTAACTCGAATAGTAAAAAGCGAGGTAAAATTGCTGAAGTGTTAGTAACTTCGTATTGAGTTTTAACACAAATCCAATTCTCGACTTTTAGGATTCGTTCTCCTAAACCGATCGCAAACCAATCACACCTCGATCGAACACCCGACCATCTGTACCAATCCCACTCACGACCATCCTATCCGCATACACATCAAACGCCGCAAAACTCAGCGTACTGGCAGAATACTCTGTCCACTCGGAACGCCCCACAGGTCGAGTTCCTGCACCTCCTCCGCAAATCAAGTAAGTTGTGCCATTAATAGAACGAGTCCGCTCATAATGGTGATCGTGTCCGTTGATATAAAGCTGAACTCCATATTTTTGAAACAGAGGTGTCAAAGTCTTAATAAAAGGTTGATTCACCCCATATTGCCCAGATGAATAAATTTGATGGTGACCAAATACAACTTTCCAAGGCGCATCGCTGAGACTCAATTCTTTCTCCAACCAGGCTAGTTGAGCTTCCCAGTCAGCATTACCATTAGTATCTAGAGCAAAAAATTGCACGCGATCGCGGCGAAATGTGTAGTAGCGTCCTTGCATATTAAAATCAGAATAGCGAACTTGGGGCTCGCCGTTGTCGGTGCGAATATCGTGGTTTCCCAAACAAGCTTGAAATTTAACTCCCTGTTTCAGCAAAGACTGATAAGGTTGCTCAAAAACAGCGCCAATTTTCTCAATTTCGCCATTGTTGTAAATGTTGTCCCCTGCTAAAATTACCAAATCATAGGGGTTTTGGCTGTGATAGCGAGACATCGCCTTAGCAACGGCATACTGGCTTGTGGTGCCAGTGCCCGTGTCTGCGATCGAAACAAAGCGCAGTAGGGGCTTTTCTGCGGCTACTGTTGGGGTGAGGACTGGGTTGATTTGAGCGCTATAAGCTTCTTGACGCTGAAGCATTTTCCATAAAAAACCTAACCCGACGGCGCTAAGACTACCGAAAACGAGAAACTGACGACGTTTGAGGGGCATAAATAACCTGGAGGAAAATTGAGCGATCGCTTAAAAACAAGATAGCAAAATGGTAGATTAAGGCTTTAGGGGTAGTATCCCGTTAAAATCTATTGCGTTTGAGCCTATATACGCTGCACTTAAGGGGAATTTCGATGTCACAGGAACAGCCAAAGCAGCCAGAACCACAGAAACAGACACCGATCGCACCGAAACCAATGACACCAAAGTCCGAGTCAGGGTTTCAGAAAGTGGTACAAACCCTTGTGCAAACTTGGAACCAGGCGCAACCCATTGCGAAAATTCAGAATCTCTGGATAAGGTTGCGTCCGGTGTTGATGAATATTCCCGTTTGGTGGAAAGCTACGTTAACGAAAATTCGCACCCTATTGCCCCAGTCTGTTAACCAAAAGCTGTCCAACGATACACAGTTAACAGGTGCGATCGCAGCCCTTTTTATCTTCCTGTTCTGGGCAAGTTCCATCCTTTCACCAGGAAAACCGCCTCAAATCGCCGAAGTTCCGCCCCCAAATGCGATCGTGTCACCGGAACTGACAGCACCACCGGAATTGACAGCCCCTTCATCGCCAGAATCCGTGGCGATTATTGCACCACCACCTCCAGTTTTAACTCCAGAGCAGAACCTGATCGCAGCTATTCAAAATCAAGTTGCCCAAATCACCAGTCAATATGCCGATGGGTTGATTCAAGCAATTCAAGCCAACTTTCCGAGCAGTCTTTTAACTGTTAAAGTCAGCGAGGATTGGTACGCTTTTGATTCATTGAAACAGGATAACTTAGCTACTGATATGTGGCGTCGGGCTAAAGAACTCGACTTTAGCAAGCTAGAAATCAGCGACTCTCAAGGTAAGTTAGTAGCCCGCAGCCCGGTTGTTGGATCGAATATCGTGATACTCAAAAGAAAGTAGTGCTTCGGCTTTAGTGGAGAGTGGGAAATTTGAGATTTTAGATTTAAAACAAATCTAAAATCTCAAATCTAAAATCTTAAATTCTTAAAGTGCTAAGCACCCAGGTAGGCTGCTAGCGCTTCTGAACCACCAATTAATTTGCCATCAATAAATACTTGGGGAACTGTGATTGCACCTGTGACGGCGCGTAAAGAGCGTGTGGTGACATCCTTACCCAAGACAATTTCTTCGTAATCTAAGCCATGATCCTTCAGCATAGCTTTGGCACGGGCGCAGAAGGGACAACCGACTTTGGCAAACAAAGAAACTAATTTTGGCTTAACTGCTTCCGGGTTAATATAGCTAAGCATTGTCTGGGCATCAGACACTTTGAAGGGGTCTCCTGGTTCTTCTGGTTCAATAAACATTTTCTCAACTGTGCCATCTTTCACCAGCATAGAATAGCGCCACGACCGCTTACCAAACCCCAGGTCTGACTTATCAACTAGCAATCCCATTCCTTCCGTGAATTGACCGTTACCATCGGGAATGAATGTGATATTATCTGCCTTTTGATCTTTTGCCCATTCCTCCATGACAAAGGCATCATTGACGGAAATACAAACAATGTCGTCTACGCCATTTTCTTTGAAGACGTTCGCCAATTCGTTGTAGCCGGGGACGTGCGTTGATGAACAGGTTGGCGTAAAAGCACCCGGTAAGGAGAAGACAGCTACTGCCTTACCTGCAAATAGCTCATCTGTAGTCACATCTACCCACTGGCCTTTCTGACGAGTACGGAAGGTGACGTTGGGAACTTTTTGTCCTTCTTTATTGGGCAACATTAATTTGGCTCCTAGAGTGAAATGGTAGTCGTTGTGTATTATTCTACTTAAGCGTACTCGTTATGAGTATGAATTGTCAACTATAAGTCGTCAACTCGAACGCAAGCGATCGCATCCTGGTGGTTGTCCCATCCTCTTTCGGTATATGTCAAAAGGCGAAGATTGGGTATCTTTTGCAGTTGTAATAAGACCCAAGAAGGCGACGACAGGGAAATACCATAATTTTCCAGGTTGGGGTAGTCTAGATAGCCGAACCCCTGACTGTCATAGTCCTTTACCAAAATAGGTAATTTGTTGGGATCGAGTCCGTAACTATAAGCCATCATCCTTATCCTGTGGGCAACCCAGAGGCCGTTCGCAGTAAAAATAAGAATGCCACCCGGACAGAGAAGAGAGTTAAACAGGTTCAAGAAATCAGTCCAGCTAGAACTGTTGAGATGAGTCAACAAGGAACCGCACCAGATTAGATCGAAACTAGCTTGAATTGGGATATGGTTAACATCCTCCGTTGAGTAGACCCCTGTTGCGCCAAATACTTTGACGCAGAAATCAACGCCATCTTGGTTTAAGTCGCAAGCGGTTAGCTTTGCTTCAGGGAAAGCAGCTTTAAGCATTCTTAGCACCCTACCGTGTCCGCAAGGGAGATCCAAAATATTCTTAAAATCCTGCTTTCGGGCTGCCAGCATTGCTAGCTTTACGCATTGTAAGGCTGACTGTCCAACATTAAAATAATGTTTTTCTTTGCCTAAAAACATCTCATCTTTGGAGGCAATCTCGTAAATTATTTCCGTTGGCTTTTGCTCAAATAGCTCTTTGAGTTGGGAAATATAGTCGGGTGTGTTCATCCTCAGCCTTTTTGCCTTTTCCTCGCGTGTCAAGTTTGGAAATTTTAAAAGGCAGTTGGGGCAGTGAAAATGGCTTCTCGATAGGTTCTAACCTTGTAATCGATCCCAGTGATATCAGTGCCGACAACAACTGCGTAAGCTCCCAGTTTGAGGGCTTCTTGAGCCATCTGGGGTGAGGCTATGCCGCCTTCGCAAATGGCTGGGACTTTTAACTGCTTTACCATTTGGGCGAGGAGGTCAAAGCCGGGGGGAGAAAGGTGCTTCGTCTCGTTGGTGTAGCCGTAGAGGGTTGTACCCACAAGGTCGGCACCAGCTTTTGCTGCTGCTCTAGCTCCCTCAATCGTATCCGCATCTGCCATCACCAGCTTGCCCAATTCGTTGTGAATGCGTGCAATGAGGGTATCCAACGTTTCATTGCCCGGTCGGTCTCTGAGAGTGGCGTCAATAGCGATGATATCTGCACCGGCAGATGCGATCGCCGCCGCGTGTTCAAACTGAGGAGTAATATATACTTCGTATCCAGGTATCTGCTGTTTCCAAAGCCCAATTATCGGTGCTTGGACTCTCTGCCGCACGGCACTTACATGACTTGGAGTATCAATCCGCACAGCAGATGCTCCGCCCAGCACAGCTGCTTGCGCCATTGCGGCGATCGCTTGCGGGTCGTGCAACGGTGAGTCAGCTGGAGCCTGACAAGAAACAATTAGGCTCTTACGGATCTGTGTTATTTGTTCTTTATTAAAAGTCATTGGTTATTGGTTATATCATGTCAGGTTGCATCGTTAGTACATGAGTTAGAGCGAAAAATTGTCTGTTGTCATCGGTGGTTGAATTTTTACCGCAGATAAAGAAGGATGAACGCAGATAAACGCAGATAAAAAAACGCGAATTTCCTACTGAGCGATGACGAAGTTAGCAATCTTCTGCAATAACTGTTCTGGTTGAAAGGGTTTTGGCAGATAATCATCTGGTTCTGCTGTCAAACCGTACAAATTATTTTCAGCCGTTTCTGTAGCTGCTATAGCGATAATTTTGAGGTTTGGCACTGCCGGGGAATTACGCAGTTCGCGAATGACTTCATACCCATTCATTCCTGATAAATTAATCTCCACGAGCGCGACTAAGGGTTGCAAGATCTCAATTTGCATGAGAGCCGTACTGCCTTCTACAATCCACACCATCTGATAACCTGCGGCTGTAAGAATATCGCAGATGAGGGTAGCTGTTTCTTCATCGTTTTCAATCAAAACAATGCGCCCTTCAGGAATATCGCTACTTCCCGGTATTTGCGCGTCGCTGACAACTGGTGCTGAAGGCGGTAGAGGCAACCAGACGGTAAAAATCGATCCCACATCGACTGTAGATTCGACTTCGATCCTGCCTCGATGCAATTCTACCAGTTGTTTTGTTAAAGCTAAACCCAGCCCAGTTCCTTCGTATTGGCGGTGGTAAGAAGTATCCAACTGTTGAAATTTCTGAAAAAGTAGAGGTAACTGCTCTTCGGAAATGCCGATGCCAGTGTCTTCTACCTGAAATACCGCCGTGTTGTTTTCTAACCAAACTCGCAGAATAATTCGTCCGCCAGAAGGGGTAAATTTGATGCCATTGCTCAAGAGATTAAAAAGAATCTGCCTAACTCGTTTATCATCAGCCAAAAAGCGATCGCGAACGGCGTTAATTCGCAGATTTATTGCTAGTTCAACGCCGCGTTGTTGGGCTTTTTCTCTCAGAATTTGTAAGCTTTCTTGAGCAAGTTGACACAAAGAAAATTCGCTGATATTTAAAACGGTTTTACCCGCTTCCAGCTCAGACAGATCTAGAATATCGTTGATTAACTCTAATAGGTGTTCTCCATTGTCGTGGATGGTTTGCAGGTAATCGCGCTGTTTCTGACTCAGCTGGCCAAATGACCAACGCAACAGAGTGGCAGACAACCCGATGACGCAGGTGAGGGGAGTCCGCAATTCGTGGCTCATGGTGGAGAGAAATTCACCCTTGACTCGGCTGGCTGACTGTGCTGCTAGCATGGCATCGTGGAGTTCTTGAGTGCGATCGATCACCCGTTGTTCTAGCGTTTGTTTTTGCTGTTGGACTTCGGCGTAAAGTTCGGCTTGGTAAATTGCTAGAGCTAAGTGTTCGGCAATATCCCGCAGAAAGTTTTTTTCATTATCCTGCCATTGGCGCGGCTGGAAGCATTGATGGGCAATGAGCAGCCCCCACAGCTGGTCTTGGATCACAATTGGCACAACCAACTTCGCTCGAACCTGAGTGCTTCGCATTAAATCCAACAAGCAGGGAGAAAAGACGTAGGCAGTTTCTACATCTTCCACCGCTTGGGCGAAGCCTTTGCGATATTTCTCCCGACAGTTGGGTACATACATAAAGCAGTGCCCCTGCTCACTAAAATTCACCACTGAGGGTATGGTATCGTCAGCCCTACCTTCGTAGGTAATACGACCGCAGTATGAGGAGGGATCTAGAAACGCAGAGGGTAAATCTGCGTTTTTGTTTACTTCATAAGCGTCGTATTCTTGGGCAACAGGAGGTATTACACAGCCGTTTTGCTCCTCTGCTGTCGAATTAAAGTTAAATTGATATATTACTAACCGATCGGCTTGCAAAAAAGACCTTACCTGCTCGACAGCAGTTTTCAGAATGACGGGTAACTCTAGACTCTGGCGGATTTGGGTTGTCACCTGATTGAGGAGTCGCTCTTGTTCGATCTGTTGGCTAAGAGCCTCATGCACGGGTTGACAAACAGAAACATAGGGGTAGAGCGTTTCTGGTGTCTCGCTATCAGAGGAAAGCATTTCCAGCAAAGAGAGGGTGAATTCACTTTGAAGGGTGGGGTCGTTGGGTTCAAGGGCTTGGCTTGCTGTTTGCAGACTTTGGCAGAGAAAACGATTGTTTTTCAGTAAATTGCTAAGTTGGGCCAAAAAGGCGGCGATCGCTCCTGGCTCGAAGGTCAACTCCACCTTTAGGGAGTTTTGCGTGAGAAAATCTGACTCCAAGGCTTTTCCCAACACCAGGGCACTAAACCGCCTTGAAACTAACACCGCGAACCTTTCTGACTGTGTTTCCTGGATAATTTCCACAGAAGACACTACATCTTCGGTCAAAAATAGGGTAATATCTTTTCCTTCTCTTGCGACAGTTTGGTCAGAATTGAGGGAGGTATCTTCCCCAACCCTTTGAGCCATCTGTTGCAACAACTTTCGCAGCTGCTCAAAAGTTGCAAGGGGCAAACATCGGCTTAAAATTGATTTTTGGTAACTGACCATTTAAGGGGTTTATCTACAAAAGTTAAATGCTTTACTAACTAAAATTTTTGGCAGAGGATCAATTATTTCGGTTGTCTTCTTAATTATCAAAGGTAAAGCCAGATCTCAGGCAAGACTTAAATCTTTAGTTTTGCTAAAGCTGCGGAAGCTCTGGAAAAGACTGTAACTTATGAGGATAATATCGTGCATCGCTTAGCTGCAACCCCCGGAGGGTGGAATTTTCAGGAAGAAGGTGTCATTTTTGTGGAGCAGACACCCGCTCCGATCGTTTTTCTTACTGCTGCCGATACAGACATCCAAACGCTAGGGGCGGCAGTTGGCAAACTCCCAAACGGATTCCCGAAGATTAGGGTTGTCAATCTCTTGCAATTACAGCAACAGCTAAGTATTGATACTTATGCAGAACAGGTGCTGTCTCAGGCGCAGGTAATCATTATACGGTTGCTGGGAGGGCGTTCCTACTGGTCTTATGGGTTGGAAGTGGCGCGGGAGACTGTGCAAAAATCCCAGGGATCGCTGATTGTCATACCAGGGGACTCTAGCCCAGATCCAGATTTAATCAGTCACTCAAATGTTTCGCTGACAGTCGTTAATCAGCTATGGCGCTACTTCACCGAAGGCGGCGGAGAAAATTTTGTCAACGCCCTCAAATTTGTGGCCGATGTGTGTTTGGGGCAAATTTATAATCCACCACCACCACAAGAAGTTCCCCGTGTCGGATTTTATCCCTGGCGAGGAGGGACTAGAAAAGTCAAAAGTCAAAAGGAAATAGGGACTGGGGAAGATTTTTTCCAATTAGATATCCCTAAAGTTGGACTTTTATTTTATCGCGCTCATTACTTGGCTGGAAATACAACTGTAATTGATGCGATTTGTCAAGCTTTAGCCGATCGCAAATTACAACCAGTGCCGATATTTGTCTCTTCTTTGCGAGATCCTGATGTACAAGCAGATATATTGGAATATTTCCAGCCCAAAGATGCAGAACCTGTACAACTTTTACTTAACACTACCAGCTTTTCAATTGCCAAAACTACTTTTTACGCTGAAACTGACTCTCTACTCAGCACTCAGCACTCAGCACTCAGCACTTTAGATGTGCCTGTGTTGCAGGTAATTCTCAGCGGCGGTACTGTCGAAGATTGGGAATCTGGGTTCAAAGGTCTTTCTCCGAGAGATATGGCGATGAATGTGGCATTACCGGAAGTTGATGGGCGAATTATTTGTAGGGCAGTTTCTTTTAAGGCGGTGCAATCTCGACATTCTGAACTGGAAACAGATTTGGTGGTATATGAACCTAGATTAGACCGGATTGCTTTCGTTGCCGATTTAGCTTTTAGCTGGGTGCGTCTGCGCCAAACTCCAGTTTCCGATCGTCGAATTGCTCTGATTTTAGCTAATTATCCTAACCGCGATGGGCGTCTTGCTAATGGCGTTGGTTTGGATACTCCAGCTAGTTGTGTGGAAATTCTTAAGGCTTTGCAGCAAGCTGGTTATCAGGTTGAAAATATACCTGAAACTGGTGATGAATTGATTGAGATTTTAACTGCTGGGGTGACGAACGATCCTGAAGGGCGCGAATTGCGATCGCATCGACAGCATCTATCTTTAGAGCAATATAAAGAGTATTTTGCAACTTTGCCGTCAGAGGTTCAAAAAGGGATATGCGATCGCTGGGGAACTCTTGTGCAAGAAAGAAATGAAGAATCCTTCTCCTCTACCCCTCTGCCCCTCTGCCCCTCTGCCCCTCTGCCCCTCTGCCCCTCTGCCCCTCTAGCCATTTCAGGTATTCAATTTGGTAATGTGTTTGTGGGTATTCAACCAAGTCGCGGTTATGATATTGACCCAAGCTTGAATTATCATGCCCCCGATTTAGAACCTACTCATGCTTATTTGGCTTTCTATTATTGGGTGCGGCAACATTTTAATGCTGATGCGATTGTTCATGTGGGCAAGCATGGGAATTTGGAATGGCTACCAGGTAAAAGTGTGGCTTTATCCAGCAATTGTTACCCGGAAGTTGCTTTAGGGGCCATGCCCCATTTTTATCCTTTTATTGTTAACGATCCGGGTGAAGGTTCTCAAGCTAAACGTCGCGCTCAAGCAGTTATTATCGATCACCTGACTCCACCGATGACAAGGGCTGAACTTTATGGCCCTTTGCAACAACTGGAGGCTTTAATTGATGAATATTATGAGGCTCAAAGTTTAGATCCGTCGCGGTTATCGATGATAGGCGATCGCATCGCTAAATTGATATTGCAAGAAAATCTACATCAAGATTTAGAAGTAAGTCAAAAGTCAAAAATCACAAGTCAAAATAGAGAATATTATGTGGGAAATTTGGATTTGTCAGTTTTGAATTCAATTGATGGTTATCTGTGCGAATTGAAAGAAGCTCAAATTCGCGATGGATTGCATATTTTTGGGCAGTGTCCGCAGGGGCGACAGCTAAGGGATTTGATTGTAGCTATAGCTCGTCATCCGGGTACGAATCGTCTTGGTTTAACTCGTGCTATTGCTAAAGATTGGGGTTTGGATTTCGATCCTTTAACGGCAGATTTGTCATTAGTTAGTAGGGGCGAAGCATTTGTGTCGAAAAATTTAGATGCTCAGTCAAAGATGATCTACACAAATGCTTCGCCCGTACATTCGTCATTTGTCAATGACAAAGATTGTCGCACTGTTGGTGATGTAGTTGAAGTATTGGAAGAATACGCAGCTGAATTAGTAGAGCAACTGATAGCAAATGTTAACGGACAACTTCCAAATGACAACGGACAATTGACTAAACGCGAGTTAGATTGGATACGCACTCATTTGTTGCCTGCACTCCAACAAACTCAACAAGAAATTACCCAACTGTTGCGAGGTTTAGATGGTCGCTTTGTACCCAGTGGCCCATCTGGGGCTCCGACGCGGGGACGCCCGGAGGTGTTGCCTACAGGCCGCAATTTCTACTCAGTAGATATACGCAATATCCCTACGGAGACGGCTTGGGATGTCGGACGTAAAGCGGCTGAAACATTGATAGAGCTATATACCCAGGAGAATGGCGAGTATCCAAAAACACTGGGCTTATCTGTATGGGGAACTTCCACAATGCGAACTGGCGGTGATGATTTGGCGCAGGCGTTGGCTTTGCTGGGAGTGCGACCGATGTGGGATGGCCCTTCGCGACGGGTGGTGGATTTTGAGATTTTACCAGTTTCGGTTTTGGGACGCCCGCGTGTGGATGTGACGCTGCGAATTTCGGGTTTTTTCCGCGATGCTTTTCCTAATTTAATCGATTTATTCGATCGCGCCTCTTCAGCTGTGGCGGCATTGGATGAACCGCCAGAACAAAATCCTTTGGCGGCGCAAGTAAAGCAAGAAACGCAATTTTGGCTTTCATCTGGGTTGAGTCAGGAACAGGCAGAAGTGCGATCGAGCTACCGCATTTTTGGCTCTAAACCCGGTGCCTACGGTGCTGGGATTCAAGGTTTAATTGAAGCCCAAAACTGGACAGATGACCGAGATTTAGCGCGTGCTTATATCAATTGGAGCAGTTACGCTTATAGTGCGAAAAAGGAAGGACAAGCAGCACCAGAAGCATTTGAGCAGCGCTTACAACAGATGCAAATTGTGTTGCACAATCAAGATAACCGCGAACACGATTTACTGGATTCTGATGATTATTATCAATTTCAAGGTGGTTTGACGGCAGCAGTTCGTGCCTTAACTGGAAAGAATCCCCAAACTTATTTTGGCGATAATTCTATGCCAGAAAATCCGAAAGTGAGACAATTGCGATCGGAAATTGCACGGGTATACCGTTCTCGCGTGGTGAATCCCAAGTGGATAGCTGGAGTGATGCGCCACGGTTACAAAGGTGCGTTTGAAATGGCGGCGACGGTGGATTATTTATTTGCTTACGATGCCACTGCTAACTGTGTGGAAGATTTTATGTATCGGGGAGTGGCAGAGGCGTATCTGTTTGAGCCATCCGTGCAGGCATTTATCCAAGAAAAAAATCCTTGGGCTCTGCGAGATATGGCGGAAAGGTTGTTAGAAGCGCATCAGCGCGGTTTGTGGCAAGGAGTTGAGCATCCTATGGTGGAAAAATTGCGATCGCTCGTTCACCAAGCCGAAGCCGTCATTGAAACTAAGCCGTCACAATATAATTAACGGCTCTTCCCTGCTTACTATGCTATGGCAGAGGGGCAGAGGGGCAGAGGAGAAAATCAATAAAAATGTTCTTCTATGAACAAAAGCATCACAACTCCGAAACAGCCATTAGTTCTCAACAGGCGCATCTATACCTACAACTTGCACCCATCCTCTACGCACGGCGTGAAGCAGTCTTTTGATAGAGCGATTGTCATCTTCGTTGAGTGAATTCTCTGCCAGTGTAGCCAACAGCTTGTAATACTCGATCGCCGTCATTTTTCCAGACTTACTGACTTTAACGAAAAGTTCCGAAATGGTGTGAGGAACCAGATAAAGCTGGACTTGCATAACAATCTATTCCCTGAATATTTATGACTTTTTTTAATTTAGGAAATAAATGTGAAAAACTGGTGAAAACAAAAAAAATTTTTCTCGCTCCCAGGTTCAACCTGGGAGCGAGGTTTTGGAGGCAGAACCTCCCTTAATACCAAATCCGCTTCGATTACCCCGGTTATTCTTCGAGGGAGGGGGGAGTGGGGGAGTGGGGGACTGGGGGAGTAAGAGAAGGAAAAACATTGAGGCAGAAAAAGGGGGCTTTCCAACCGGATTTGGTATAGAGAGTGGGGGAGGATTTGAAATTTTAGATGAAAGATTAAAGAATTGAAATAAAATCTAAAATCTAAAATCTAAAATTCCCCTAGCCCCTCTGCCTTAGATGTGTGACAGCTTAGCTCCCTTATTGGGACAAACAGAACAATAGCTGGCAGAAGTTTTGACTGTAATCGGCCAAGACTTTTGCAGAATTTGGGTTGCATCCTTAGCCGATAGAGGCCGACTGAACAAATAACCCTGCATATATTCGCATTGGATACTTTGTAAAAAATCTCTTTGCTCTTCTGTTTCCACCCCTTCTGCCACCATCTTGAGATTCAATACTTTTCCCAAAGCTGCGATCGCACTAATAATAGCTGCATCATTCGGGTCAGTTGTCAATTCCCTCACAAAAGATTGGTCAATTTTTAGCTTATCAAGCGGGAACTTTTTGAGATAGCTCAGCGAAGAATATCCCGTGCCAAAATCATCCATAGAAATGGAGACACCCATACTGTGCAAGTCTTTCAGGATTGCCCTAGTAAAATCTAAATTTTGCATAGCAATGCTTTCAGTAATTTCCAACTCCAAAAAGCAGGGCAAGAGCCCTGTTTCTGACAAAACTCGCGCCACCATTTCCACGAGATTGGGTTGTTGAAACTGGCGGGCAGAAAGGTTAACCGCTACGCATAACGATGGGAAACCCGCATCCTGCCAAACTTTATTTTGGGCGCAGGCAGTTCGCAGCACCCATTCGCCGATGGGTAGGATCAGTCCGTTTTCCTCAGCTAACGGAATAAATTTTGCTGGAGAAATCAGCCCCAAGTCAGGATGCTGCCAACGTACTAAAGCCTCCATTTCGGTAATTTTGCCAGTGGTAGTATTAACTTGAGGTTGGTAGTAGACGACAAATTCTCCCCTTTCTAAAGCTTGGTGCAGCTTGTTTTCTAGTATCAACAACTCGGAAGCTTCGGAGTTCATCGCCGCTTTGTAAAACTGGTAATTATTGCGACCCTGTTCCTTAGCACGATATAGGGCCACGTCTGCGTTTCTTATAAGTGTTTCGGCATCTTCGCCATCATAAGGATAGAAAGCAATGCCAATACTGCTACTGATATAAAGTTGGTGCCCTTCTATATTAAAAGGCTGCTTAAGAGCATCTAAAATTATTTTGGCGATCCTACCAGCATCTTCTACACAACTGATTTGGGGCAGCAGCAGGGTGAATTCATCCCCTCCCCAACGAGCAACGGTATCGTGCTGCCACAGACAATTGGTGAGTCGTTCAGCAACTATTTGTAACAACTGATCGCCAAAAACGTGACCTAGTGTATCGTTGATTGTCTTAAAACGATCTAAATCTAAAAACATCACAGCGAGCATTCCTTGGCTATCTGCGGCATTTGACAATGCCGCAGATAGCCGCTCGTTGAACAGTATCCGGTTGGGCAAATCTGTTAAAAGGTCGTGTAAAGCTTGATAGCGAATTGTTTGTTCTGCCATCCGACGCTCGGTGATATCCCGAAAGCTCCAAACTCTGCCAACGACTTGTTCTCCAACGCGCTGAGGCTGAGAATAGCGCTCAAAAATTCTCCCATCTTTAAATTCCAAAATGTCCCAAGATTCTGTTTCAGGATCGGCGTACAATTCATTTACTTTGGTGAGGAATTTTTCGGAATTTTTTAGCTGATGCAAGACAAACGACACTACTTCTTCATCATCCTCAGAGGCTAGGATGGATTGAGGAAGACGCCACATTTGGACAAATTTTTGATTAAAACCGACAATCTTTCTGTTTTTGTTAACCACAAAAATTCCATCAGCAGTGGATTCCAGTGCTGCTTGCTGGAGAGAAAGCGATTTTTCTAATTCTTTTTCTGCTTTGTTACGATCGGCAATCTCGCTCTGCAATTGCTCTAGGGCTTTCCTTAATTCCGCTGTCCGTTCTAGAACTTTTATTTCTAATTTTGCGTTAAGCTGTGTGAGGATATCTTCGACTTGTTTGCTAGAGGTAATATCGTTCAGAAAGCCGGATATGCCTATAATAGCACCGTTGCGATCGACTGTTAATCGCGCATAAACTTCAATCCAACGAAAGCCACCATTTTTAGTTATGTATCGAATTTTATATCGGCAGTTTTCTTTTTGGCCTTCAATTAGGCTCTGAAATATCTCTATATTCCGTTTTTTGTCATCATAATAAATGTAATCTAGAATACTTTTGCCGAGTGTTTCTGCAACTGTGAATCCGGTAATTTCTGTCCAAGCAGGATTGAGAAATGTCCAGAATCCACTGGCGTCTGTCTGGAAGAGCGCTTCTTTGATGTGGTTAATTATAAAGCGATAGGTTTCATCGCTTTGTCGCTGTTCTTCTGGTGAGCGATCGCTGTGGGTCATTTTTTCCGGCAGCCTAAGTATGGCAGATTTTATCTTTACTCTGCTTTTTTATAGTTTAATTTCACGCTGTGCTACAGATTGCTTGTTTAGGCACTGTTAACCGTTAACCGCTAACCTCGAATGTGTAACGACTCGACAAATAAGCAATATAAACAAGTATATTTTGCGATCGGAATAAAGATCTGCTAAGTTAACATACTTTTGTTGTGATTCTAGTCACCCTCAATTGGTGTTTTGGAACACAATAAAATGCGACTCAGTATGTTATGAGACTTCGCACGGGCACGCTCTGGGGCTAAGCATTCCCAGGATAATTTGTTGGTAGAACCGAAAGATCTCTTACGAAATCCCTACTAGCGTAAAAAAACTCAGTCTCCGATCGCCAACAGTATAACATCGAGCCGATTTTTTGTAGGCGCGATCGACATCCAACATCCGCCCCACGGGGGATGCGATCGAAGCACTTAGCAAGTACAATTAGGCACGCTCGTATGGGCGCAGCGGAATCTCAAGAAAGAACTCTGCTCCTTTTCCCGGTTCTGACTCGCACCAGAACGCCCCTTTGTGTTTTTCCACCACAATCTGATAGCTAATCGACAAACCCAGTCCTGTACCGCGTCCCACCGGCTTGGTGGTGAAAAAAGCGTCAAACAGTCGCGTCCTCACTGAATTTGTCATTCCGGGCCCGTTATCGGCAATCCGCACCGTGATATAGTCGGGCTGCAAAATTTCGGTGCGAATCCGAATCTGGGGAGTCTCAGTTGCGTTTCCATTGACTGCAAACTCTTCGACTGCATCGATCGCATTGCTCAAAAGGTTCATAAAAACTTGATTGAGCTGTCCCGCGTAGCACTCCACCAAAGGCAGGTCGCCATACTCTTTAATAATCTCAACCTGGGTACGTCCTCCGTTGGTTTTGAGGCGGTTTTGCAAGATTAGCAGCGTGTTGTCAATGCCTTCGTGAATATCGACTGGCTTCATTTCGGCTTGATCGAGTCGCGAGAAATTCCGCAAAGAGAGGACAATTTGACGGATGCGATCGGCCCCTACTTCCATCGAGGACAAAATTTTGGGAAAATCTTCTATAAGAAATTCCAAGTCAATGTCGTCAGCACACTCCAGGATTTCCGGGACAGGTTCGGAATATAACTCCTGATACAAACTCACTAGCTTTAGCAAGTCTTGAGTATATCTGTTTGCGTAGGTCAAGTTGCCGTAGATAAAATTGACCGGATTGTTGATTTCATGGGCGACACCGGCCACCAGCTGGCCGAGGCTGGACATTTTTTCGGTCTGAATTAATTGTGCTTGAGTCTGCTGGAGATCGTATATAGCTTTTTCTAGGGCTTCAGCTTTGGTTTGGGCAGCTGTGGCGCTGGTGCGGGCTTGTTCGTACAGTTCGGCTTGCTGAATTGCGATCGCCACCTGAATTGCCAGCTGTTGCAGCAACTCAACCTCAGACGCCTGCCAAACTCTAGGCCCTTCGCATTCGTGGACAATCAGCAATCCCCAGACAGAACGAGAAGGAGAATTTAGATGTGGATTTTCTTTTTCTTTCTCACTTACTAACTCTCCTAATTCTTCAGTTTTAGGTATAGGCACAACCAGCGTAGCTCGCACTTCCAACTCCTGCAATAAAGCAATATGGCAATCATCTAAGTCCGCATTAAATACATCGTTGATAGCCTGTACCCGTTCTCCCAGGTATGGGTAGACAGACTTGCTGAAAAAACAACTATTTTGACTCATTTCCCCCATAATAGAAACGCACTTGCCCGTTGTCTGTTCTACCACCACCTCACCTTGCCAATCTTGAGTAAATTGATAAATCGCTGCCCGGTCTGTTTTTAGTAAACTTTGCACCTCGCGCACCGCTGTCTGTAAGATCGTTTTCAAATCTAGAGTGCCGCGAATTTGATCGCTGATTAGCCGCAGGAGCGATTCCCGTTCCATTGAAGCGCGAGTTTGGGCATAGAGACAAGCTTGTTGGATCGAAATAGCTAGCTGATTGCCAACCGCTTCGGCTAATTCTCGATCGTTTTTAGACCAATATCGATTGTAGCCACATTGGTTTAGATAAAGAATGGCGTGCAGTACGTTATTAGCCTGCACTGGTACAACTAAAGAAGAGTTTATCTGAGCTTTTTTGTATTCTTCGTTTTGGGCTCCAATGCGGGGGTCTTGAGTAATATCGGGGATGATAACTGTTTGACGATATTTAATTACCCACTGGGTAATCGGCCCGTGGGTATCGAAATCATCTATAGTCGGTGGAAATGGTTCTCGACAAACTTCATACAAATGTTGGCGTCGGTAGGCGACTCGATGGGCTGTCTCCCAGAAAATTTCCGATTTCGAGGAAATAGGGCATTCTCCCTTACTTCCCAGATCTTGTTCGCGACAGTCTTCTACCAAATGAACTAGACAGCGGTCTACTTCTAAGGCATCCAACAGTTGCGCGATCGCAGAAGTTAAAATTGCTTCTATATCTAAGCTTTGGCGAGTTTGGCTAGTAATTTGGTTAATCAGTTTTTCTCGCTGTGCCTGTTTCTGGCTTTGATCGTAAAGTTTTGTCTGGCTGATGCCGATATCGAGCTGTTGGGCGACTAACTGCACTATTTCTATTTCATCTGGCGACCAATTGCGGGGCTTTGAGCGCAAACAGGCCATCAGTCCTATCCTACTTTCCTGTATAGATGTTTCTTCGGCGCTACTTCGACAGACTGGAACTAATAGCTTGGCGATGTCTGGCTGCATCTCTGCGCCAGAAACAACCCCTGTTTTATTGTGCTGAAGCTTGTTTTTCTGATGTTGGAAAATCGGCAATTGGGTGAGCGATCGCGAAATAGCACTAAAGGCTCCAGTTGTCGGTTCGGTGCCGCTGCTGACTACCAATTGCCCTTGGGCTAGGACACTTGCTGCCGATCGAAACATTTCTACCCCATCATACGCCCATTGCATAGGTTCTCGATCGCCTCGCACCTGCTCGTAAACCAATTGAACCCTTTGTGTGTGAGGATAGTACCACAAAAAACTACAACGATCCAGATGCAGTAAGTTGGCAACCTCATCCACAGCTGTCTGGAGTAGGGGCGACCCTGATGCCACTCCCACTTTCATCTCCAGAGAGTTCCAGATGCGATCGATAACTTTTCGCATCACCGCGCTCCGTTTACGAGAGTCTTGAATCTGGATTAATCCGAATTTATTGCTGTATGAAAACACTGGTGATAACCGAGGTAAAAAAGATAAAGATCCAAGCATATTTATCCTCACAAACATCCTTTTTCGTGCCCAAAAAGCCTTTTTTACGATTAGTTGCGTGTAAGCTTTGAGCTTTTTGATTCAAAAACTTAACCTTTACAAAACTTTATTAAGTCAGGAATTATTAATGCGTTTAATTCTGACTTTAGGCAACCATATTTTTATTTTATACTAAATTGAATTTTTTATAAAAAATTCAATTTAATTTCGTTGAACTTTATATAATATTTGGGATCGCATCACGAAATTGAATCGAAATTTACAAAATTGCCAATTGATCGATCGATTTTGGATTTTGAACACCCAGAAACCCGGTTTCTCCAAGAAACCGGGTTTCTAAGGACGCAGCAGTTTTACGTTTAATTAGTTCTCTGACCTTTTTGGTTTTCGGTCAAAAGTCATTAACAGATGACTAATGACTTTTGACGGATCGGAATTTCAATCCAGAACTCCGTCCCCTGTCCCGGTTCGGACACGCACCGGAGCGACCCCCCATGTTTTTCCACTACAATCTGATGGCTGATCGACAATCCTAGCCCAGTACCTTTATCTACCGGCTTGGTAGTGAAAAAAGGGTCAAATAGTCGCGCTTTTACTTCCTCTGTTATCCCCGGCCCGTTATCGGCAATCCGCACATTAATATAATCGGGGTGTAACGCTTCAGTGCGAATCAGAATCTGGGGATTTTGGATTTGGGATTTGGAATTTGGGATTGAAAAGTCCCCAGTCCCCATTTCCAGAGCGTCAATTGCGTTGGAGAGAAGATTCATTAATACTTGATTGAGTTGACCGACGTGGCATTGCACTAACGGTAAATCGCCGTACTCTTTGATTATTTTGATTTGAGGACTAGAGCCTTTGCCTTTCAGACGGCTGTGCAAGATCAACAGCGTACTCTCAATGCCCTCGTGAATATCAACTGGCTTCATTTCCTTTTCGTCCATTCGAGAGAAAGTCCGCAGCGACATGACAATCTGACGGATGCGATCGGCACCGATTTTCATAGAAGATAGAACTTTAGGCAGATCTTGGAGCAGAAAATCCAGGTCAATATCTGTAATTTTGTCTTCAATGGAAGGACTGGGGTTGGGATATTCCTTTTTATAAAGGTGCAGCAGCTTGAGTAGGTCTTCTACATAGTTGTTCGCGTAAGTCAAGTTTCCGTAAATAAAGTTGATTGGGTTGTTGATTTCATGAGCAACACCAGCAACCAGTTGACCGAGGCTGGAAATTCTTTCGGTGTGAATGAGCTTAGCCCGTTCCTGTTGTAAGTCTTGCAGTGCTTTTTCCAGTTCTTGAGCTTGCGCTTGGGCGGCGGCAGTGGCGGCACAACTTTGCTTATAGAGTTGGATCTGGTTGATGTCAAGCTCCAGTTGCTCAGCTTCGCTTTCTTTCTGATACTGACTGACGATCGCATCTAAAGCATCTAGCAGTCCGCCGTCAGCAGCGTCCAGGATGTAAAGCAGATGGGGATGATCCTGAGTAAGATCGCTGTCTTCAACTTGCGCTAAGGCTCTGACTTGGGCGATGAATTTCCGAAACTGCCCGTCTAAATTAAGCGGTGGTTCAAAGTACATCGCTTTTACTACCGTAGAAGGGTTTCCTGGTAGTTTCATCTCAGGATCGCCATCGATCAATCCATTATGCGACTTTTCCATTAAATCGATCGCAACTAACAACTGCGATCGCAATTCTGACCGCTCAACCTTATCTTGAGAGCAAACCAGTCTGAGGGAAAACAGCGCCGTCCTTTGAGAGAGCATCCGCTGACGACCGCTCACATTGACAACTGCTGCACTAATTTCTCTAGCGATAGCGATCTGAGTCACGTTTAGTTCAGAAGTGAAAGGCAGCACGGATAATACCATTTTAGATTTTAGATTTTAGATTTTAGGAACTCCAATAAGGCCGAAGAAATCGGGTTTATCCACCAAAAATATAGGCTTTCAGGTAAGGGCAGTTGTTCCAAACCTGGTTTCTGACCGGGGGCAAGATGTGAGTTCAACAAATTATCAAAATTATGAAAATTTCTGATTGGGAGATCACTATAGCTGCTAAGGCAAGGTGCAGTACAGCCACTTTAACAGGACTTACCATGATTGTTGGCGCTTTTCACCCTAGATGTAGGGGCAATTCATGAATTGCCCCTACATCTGTAGTGGGTGCAAAATTAAATTCGTAAGTCCTATGTAAAAAATATGAGCTAAAAAGCTAAAGAGTTTCGTGTCGTTTTATACAAAGTAGTAAGCTGTTATACAAAACCAAAGCCAATACCGCCGCAGACAAGCTTCTCTGTTGGCTGCGGCCCTTTGTTAACTCTTATGTAGGAAGGGGCTAGCCCCTAGCCCCTATTCAGATATTGCTGAACGGCTAGAACTAGATTGTCAGCCCAGTGGTCGGCGAGTTCGGCGCTGACGGCTTCCACCATGACGCGAATGAGGGGTTCGGTTCCAGAAGCGCGAACGAGGATACGTCCGGAGTCTCCCATTGCAGCTTCTGCTTGTGCGATCGCGCTTGTGAGAACATCGCAGTTTTTCCAACCCAGACGACGATCGCGGTCTTCCACCCGAATATTCTTTAATAGCTGGGGGTAAGTCTGGAAACTTCCATCCACCAATTCGGATAAGGAAACATTCATCCGTTTTACCAGTGCGGCCAAATGCAACGACGTTAACAAACCATCGCCAGTTACAGCGTAATGACGGCAGAGGATATGTCCCGATTGCTCGCCACCCAGCATAGCACCGTGGAGGAGCATTTCCGCATGAACGTACTGGTCGCCCACTGGCGTCCGCAGGAATTGACCGCCGAAATTTTGCCAAGCTCGTTCAAAACCGAGGTTAGCCATGACGGTAGTCACGATCGTATTGTTGGGCAATTGTTGCCCCAAGGCCAAACTTTTTCCCCAGAAATAGAGGATGCGATCGCCATCAACGATGCGACCTTGGCTGTCCACAGCCAGTACGCGGTCGGCATCCCCATCAAAAGCAAATCCCATATCCGCTTGATGCTGCTTCACCGCGTGCTGGAGAGGCTCAAGATGAGTCGAACCGCAGTTGACATTAATGCGATCGCCATCAGGACTCTCATGCAGGCAAATCACCTCCGCTCCCATTTCGGCAAAAATCTTCGGCGCAAGTCCCACAGCCGCTCCCCAAGCCAGATCCAGCACAATTCGCATTCCCCGCAGATCGATATCTGGCAAGAGCGGTTTCTGAAGCGACAGGGCATACTCGTTGAGCAACTCACGGCGATGGTAGTGTCTTCCCGAAACCCTCACAACAGAACTCTCAATCTGCTGTCCCCGAAGTCCTGCCTCAATTTGTGCTTGCAATTCTTTGGACAGCTTCGTACCACCTGGCCCGAAAATTTTAATCCCGTTGTCCTCTGGCGGGTTGTGGCTAGCCGAGATCATTACTCCTCCTGCTGCCTGGAAAATACTGGTTAGGTAAGCTACGCAGGGAGTAGGGCATATCCCCAACTGCCAAACCTCTAGTCCAGCCGAAGTAAGACCAGCGGCTAGGGCCATTGCCAACATATCGCTGGAGTTTCTAGTATCTTGGCCTAAAACGATCGGCCCTGGGGCTTCAGAGCTTACTGCCTGCGATCGCAACACTTGACCAGTCCAAAAACCGACTTGTAGAGCTAATTCGGCACTCAGCAAATCTCCCACTCTGCCGCGAATCCCATCAGTTCCAAACAAAGGCGTTGCGGGCAAATTAATTAGGTTGTAAGCAGGATTGAGATTGAGCGATTTTGCCATAAGGATAGATTCGGAAGCGGACGATGGCGAAGAGGAAGCGCTAGACAGTTGAGTCCCGATGGGGGTTGTAACCATATTTTCCAAACACTCCAGACAACACACTTACTTACACTGGAGGATAACACTTTCCGGAATTCCCCCTACCTCATATCATGTCCTTACGCATCGATTGCCTCAAAAAATCCCTCTCTTATCTGCGTTTATCTGCGTTTATCTCTCTTCATCTGCGGTAAAAATTTAACCCCTGATGACAACAGAGAATTTCCCGTATCACGCGGCTCTTCCATATTTACTATGCTATTTGAGCAGAGTGAGAGAGGGGGAGAGGAGAAAAGAAATAAAAATGTTCTTAATTGAACAAAAGCATAGCAACTCCGAAAGAGCCGATTTTTCGTTGATAAACCCTGTTTTTTCAGCCTGATGGAGTCATCTGGAAGATGTGAGTCTACCCAACCTCTGACAACAAGGGTTGGATTGTCTCCCAAGTCAATCCTTGTTGTATGTAACGGGGAGATTCGGGATTATAAGGACTTGCTACGCGATCGATCGCGATAATCTTGGCCTCGTCCGGCAATACAGTCACATCTGGATCGAAAGCGGTCGGACGCATCAAAGAACTGGAATATCCTTTAAAAATAGCCACTTGGTCTTCTTCGCCTGCGATTTGGGCTGTTACTATTAGGACTTCCTGCGGACGCCTTGAAGTGTATTGCTCCAGACGCCGTGCTAGAGAATCTGTCATAAAGGTATTAGTTGTTAGTTACTTTAATTTCAAATTTAAGATTTCAGATTGAAATTTTCTTTTCAAATTTGCAATTTGAAATCTTAAATTGGCAATTTTCTTGGCTGTTTATTGTTCGATTGCCGATCGTCCCTGTTTGCCTAACCTAAAAATCACAAAATAGCTCAAGGAAGCCACATAAATTATCAATCCAACGATCCCCAGAAAGCCCAAAAATGCCTCACCAGTCTTGGCATGAAAAATCTGCTTGTAGCCCCAAGGCGCATCTAACCAAACCCTACAAAACGGGTTTTCCAGCACTGCTTGCTTAGAGGAAACGGAACAGCTGAGGAAAGGAATTTCTAGCACTGCTCCCAGCAGACTGTAAACCGTTATTCCCCAACGCCATGATGTTAGGGCTAGCTTTAGTTCGCGCTGCGGCAAGTCGTTTATCTCTTCGTTGATATCAGCCCAAAACCACAAAGAAATAGGAATGAGGATGCGAGCTATCAAACCCGATACAAAGCCGATCGGTATAGCATCAATCATCAGGTAAACTGTGATTGCTAGCAAACTAGCAACTCGCCAGTAAATAATTAACAAGCGTTGAATCGCTTCGCTTTTTTGGGCAAAAGCCCAAATTAGCAGAATCAAGGGCATAATAACCGTAAACAATACCGCTACTCGGTAGTCCATCCAGACTAGCGGTTTAAACCAGGGGTCTTGCATAACTTTTGTATTGCTGACATCAAGCGAATCCGATCAAAATAGAACTTACGCAACTGACACATTATGGTAGGCTGCGTCAGAGGCACAAACCTTTATTGTATCAATCCATAACGAAAGTCTTACGCAGCCTACAAGCTACAAGCTTATTTAAGTGTGACAAGCAGCTTTAGTCCTGAAAAATGAACAGTAACGACACTCGTAGTAGGTGGGCGTAAATAAACTTAACACCCAGAAACCCGGTTTCTCCTCCGAAACCGGGTTTCTAAGGGTGCGGCAGTTTTACCTTTAATTATGCCCACCTGCTTAGTAGGTAGTGGGTAGTGAGATTATTTTCCCACTACCCACTACACGGAGATTACGGGGTACAAACCTGTAGAACTAACAAATTCTAGTCTTCGTACAGCCGACACTCAGCAGCATCGGGGTTGTCATCGCAATATTTCTCAAGAGAAGTCTTGGGTTTGTTTTGGCGTTGATGAGAAGCTTCTGCTTGCAGCTCTTCGACGGCATCCCAAGCAGCAGCACATTCTTTCGAGTTGCCGCCGCTGATATCGCAGACTTCACGAGCCTGGATAAGTTCTTCTTCGATTTTTGCTTGGATGTTGCTCATAAGACCTCGTGGGAAGTGTGGAAACCGCTTCTATTTATAGCGGGAAGGAAACACGACTCAAGCTATTTTAGTCGCTTCGGATAAATTTTACCTGGGAGGCCGGTTTTTAACGGAGCTTTTCTTTTATTCATACCCTCAGCCGAGTTATGGAGTCGGTATTGAGGTTTTTTTTTAAGATTTAACCGTTGATTGCTCCCCAGGCCGAGTTTACACTCAATTGCTTGTCGTATTTATACCTTAACACTTCTTAAGGTGCGATCGCTAGTTAGAGTAGGTAATATTACTCTCGGCATGGGGAAATGTCGTTTACCCTATGTAAAAGCTGCTCTAGCAGGTTATTCTTTGAGGGTTTTAGGAGCAAAATTGGTATTTTGAGAACCTGCGAGCGCTAATATTGCGGTAGATCGGGGATTTACTTGGATTTTGAGTCAAAAGTAAGTGTAGCATATTTCTACACTTACGATCGAAAAGCAGCTTAGCATAAGAGTTCCAGACAACAAAATCAATACGGCAAAAAAACCAATAGCACAAAAACAGATGCAGTCAGAATCTCTGGCTCAGAGGCGAAAAATACTGTACAACTGTTCTGAAACGCCGCCAAATCAAAGACTATGGCGGAAGTCCTATCGCTGTGGAAGGTAAAAGCTCAAGCCGAAAATCCCTAGACTAAAAACAACATTAAACTAAGGACGATGGTAAAACCCATGACCAACCACATAAAGTGGGCAAACGCTCTGTCAACCCGTCCTTCTTTGGAAGCGGCTGTAGAGGAAGTTGTAGAACGTGCTAGTTTGTCGTTGCAGGCGTCGGCAGATCTGGCTGTGGTGTTTATTTCGTCTGCTTTTTCAAGCGAGTATACCAGACTGATGCCTTTATTGCAGGAGATACTGTCGGTGCCGGTGTTAATTGGTTGCGGTGGTGGCGGCGTCATTGGCGTAAACCGACAAGGAGAGGTGCAGGAAGTAGAGGGAGAACCGGGGTTGAGCCTGAGCTTGATGTCCTTGCCGGGGGTAAACGTGCGAGCCTTTCATATACTTCCAGAAGCATTGCCGGATTTAGATAGTGCCCCAGATGGGTGGGTGGATTTGATTGGTGTGCTGCCACAAGCTCAACCTCAGTTCATTTTGTTGGCAGATCCCTTCTCTTCTAGCATTAATGACTTAGTTCAGGGACTGGATTTTGCTTATCCAGGCTCTATCAAGGTGGGAGGACTGGCTAGCGGTACTTCTGTAGGCGGCAGTAGTGGCTTGTTTTGTAACTATCGGTTGCACCGGGAAGGTACGGTGGGTGTCGCTCTGAGTGGCAATATTGTTTTGGAAACTATTGTGGCTCAAGGATGTCGTCCTATAGGTCAGCCTTATAGGGTGACGGAAGGAGAGCGCAATGTTGTGATGGAATTGGAGGAGCAAACCAGTGAGGATTTTGCTGTTTGCGGAAAATCGCGGAAGCCTTTGGAAGCGCTGCGAGATTTAATCCAAACTCTCAATGAGGAGGATCGGATGCTGGCGCAGAATGCGCTGTTTGTGGGGGTGGCGCGGGATGAGTTTAAGCAGGATTTGGAACAGGGAGATTTCTTGATCCGCAGTCTGCTGGGGGTCGATCCCAGAGCTGGGGCGATCGCTATTGGCGATCGCGTTCGTCCCGGACAGCGGATCCAATTTCACCTGCGCGACGCCCACGCTTCCGCTGAAGACCTGGAAATGCTGCTCAAGCGTCATCAAAAGCAAACGCCCTCCGATCCTGCTGCTGCGGGTGCCTTGATGTTCTCTTGTATGGGACGCGGGGAAGGACTTTACGGCTGTCCTGATTTTGACTCCCGGCTGTTCCGTCGCTACCTGAAAGATATTCCCGTGGGCGGTTTTTTCTGCAATGGGGAAATCGGCCCGGTGGCGGGTAGCACTTTCCTGCACGGATATACTTCTGTATTTGGGATTTGCAGACAACCGTAATTTTGGTAATTTCAGATTTAAGATTTCAAATTGAACAATATTGAAATAATTCAATTTAAAATTTGAGATTTACAATCTGGAATTACCATTATCCATTAGTAATTGATAAATCATATCTTGTCCGGTAGCATCGGTAGTATAGGAGTAATATCCGTAAATTTTATGTTGTCATCGTTGGTTAAATTTTTACCACAGATGAAGACAGATGAACACAGATTAACACAGATAAGAGTGGGAATTTTTTAGGCAACTGATGCCACCGGACATGATATGATATCCAGAAATTTTATGTTGTCATCGTTAGTTAAATTTTTACCGCAGATGAAGACAGATGAACGCAGATAAACGCAGATAAGAAAGAGGAACAAGAGGTAAGTTCTGCTGGCATTCATATCTTGATTATTTTAAAATATACCGCTACAAAGAAGCTAAAGCAGCAGCGTTGTATTGTTGTCGATGAAGGCGGGTGTACCGTTACTGCTAATAGCTCCAAAACTCTCGAAGAAACGACGCGCTTTTGATGGGAAGTGGGAGAAGTCAAACATAGCATCGCCACCAGCAATATCCGCCCAGAAATAGCGCAGACTGGGAACGAGTTCCTCTGCTGTGGCGGGAGGTAAACTTAAAGGTGGTTCGGTGAGCAGTCTGAGCATGAAGGGATGGCTGCGATCGCCCATCCACTGGCGCGATATCTGCGGTAAAGTAGGCCAATCTGGCACCGATTCGATCCGATGCGTCTCAATTTGCAACGATCGTCTCCCCAGTTCGTCGGTACGGTAATTTAAAATCCGATAGGGATGAGGATAACTGACCAGAGAACCCGTGGTAATGTCGTATATGCCTTGCTTGTAAGCGATATCCTGAACGTGCAAGTGTCCGGTAAATACCAACTGCACTTTAGCCGATCGCAGTATCTCCAGCAAACTCGGCGCGTTCTCCAACATATATCGACGCCCTAATGAGTGGCGAGACTGACCGGGCAAATGTTCTACTACATTGTGATGTATCATCACCAGCACAAGTTCGTCTGACGATGCGGCTAGAACCTCCCTCAGCCACTCAATCTGAGTATCATCTAAACGCCCAACTTGTTTGCCTTCCTCGTCGAACTGGTTAGAATTGAGTCCGATCAGACGTACCCCAGCCAAAACTTGACAAGTGTAATAGATTTGTGCTTGATTGTCGTAACCAAACTTGTGGTAGTAGCGAGGGAAATCTGAAATAGCGATCGCCTTTTCAGTTGCGTACAAACTGGGAACATCGTGATTCCCCGGCACAACGTACACTGGAAAAGGCAGTTGCGATAAGCGCTTCTGCAACCAAGCATGATTATCCGGTTCGCCATGCTGCGTTAAGTCTCCTGGCAAAAGTAGAAAATCCAGGTCGAGTTGTTCCAAATGCTTCAGAACAATCTCCAGCGCTGGTATACTGACTTCCACCAGATGAAACCTGCTTGGATTATCCCAGATGGTGTGAGGCACGGCGATGTGCAAGTCACTCACCACAGCAAAGCGGAAATTTAGGCTCATATCATTAAAAATCGCAAAAAAATAGCGATCCCCGTCGAGTATAACTAATGCTTGGGCAATGTGACCTCAACGCGAAGTAGTCAATCGTTTTCAGAAGGAGTATTAATTTTGGCAGCTGTCAGAGTTCGCCAGCACGTCAATCCTCTTAGTAGTAAGTATCAGACACCCACGAGTCCTCCCGATTGGACTCAGATTTACGCCGATCTTACCCTGCCACTGCATTTGGATATTGGCTGTGCTAAGGGACAGTTCCTCTTGAGCATGGCACAGTTGGAACCCGATTGGAATTATTTGGGGTTAGAAATTCGGGAACCGTTGGTTCTGGAGGCAAATAAGCTGCGAGACGAGCATCTTTTGCAGAATCTGCACTACCTGTTTTGCAACGCGAACAATTCGCTGCGTCCTCTGTTAAGTTCTTTTCCATCTGGAATATTGCAGCGAGTCACGATTCAATTTCCCGACCCCTGGTTTAAAAAGCGTCACCAGAAGCGACGAGTGGTGCAAACCGATACGGTGGCTGAGTTGGCAACTTATCTTGCTTCTGGAGGATGGGTATTTATTCAGTCTGATGTTAAGCAAGTAGCGATCGAAATGTGCGATCGCTTCCATTCTCACTCATCTTTTCAAAGAACTTCATCCGAATGGCTGACGACAAACCCTTTGCCAGTCCCCACGGAACGCGAACGTTTCACCGAAGCCAAAGGCGAACCAGTTTATCGCGCTTTGTTTGAAAAGAGCTAAAGGCTTCACCATGACTCGATTTATTCACGACCAATTTGCCAAAGATTACCTAGAAGAATTGTTAACTCCTTATGGAACAGTCCAAGCTCCCCGCCGCGTTGCTGCCGAAGTCAGAGAAATAGATGTTTGGTTTTCTCCAAGTCCCCAAGCACCGAATCCCGAACCTTTAGGATTGTTAGGAAGATTGGCAGCAACCCCGTCTATTTTTGAACCATTTCGCAATCCAGCTAATTCCCAAGAAATCTTTGATTGCCTGTCAAAATTATTAGAAGTTCGTCGGGAATACTACCGGGAAGCCAAGCGCAAGAATACAGAAATTGAAGAATCAGCCTTACCGAGATTGTGGATTCTCACTCCCACGGAATCAGAAGCAACTTTGTCTGGATTTGGGGCTATACTAAATGACAGATGGTTGCCAGGAATTTATTTTATGGCCTCCTATTTCAGGACGGCAATAGTCGTCATCCACCAGTTGCCCCGCACCCCAGAAACGCTGTGGCTGAGGATTCTCGGCAAGGGGAAAGTTCAAGCACTGGCTATTGATGAAATAGAGGCAATGCCAGCTGATAATCAATTCCGAACCAATGCTTTAACATTGCTCAATCGGTTGAAATATGACCTACAAGTTACCTCAAATACAGAGCCAGAAGATCGGGAGTTAATTATGCGATTGTCACCTCTTTTTGACCAAGAACTAGAACGGGTAAGACAGGAAGGACAGCAACAGGGTCTCCAGCAGGGTCTCCAGCAGGGTCTCCAGCAGCAACACCGCGTTATAGAAAATCTATTGCGCGTTCGTTTTGGTGAGTTAGACGAACAACTGACAGCAATAATTGAGCCATTGTTGGCTCTTTCGCCGGAGGAGTTTGCCCCTTTGCTACTGCAATTATCTAACTTATCCCGTGAGGAATTATTAGCTAGGTTTGCAGGGCAAAACTGATGCGATTGTCATCTCTTTTTGACCAGCAACTCGAACTAATAACTCAAGTTGCTAGTTACTTGCACTCTGGGTATGTTGTTGCGCTTTAGCGCTCTTATCCAAGTTGGTATAAGAGCGCTAAAGCGCAACAACATACCCACAGTACAAGTAACTAGCAACTTGAGTTAGCATAATTATTAAAATATCTATACTTTGCATGGTAAAAGATTGACATTTTTTACTCGTAATGGTTCATTCCCATCAACAATGAACAATGAACAAGCAGTTGCCAAAAGAACCATTTTGTATTAAATTGATAATCCCGTTATTTGTTATGGACAAATGACAAAGGACAAAGGACAAAGGACAAAAGACAAATGACTAAAACGGCGTGGGTGTTTCCGGGACAAGGTTCGCAAGCAATTGGTATGGGAGTCGATTTATTAGAAATCCCAAATGCTAAAGCTAAATTTGAACAAGCAGAGCAGATTTTAGGCTGGTCGGTTGTGGAAATTTGCCAAAGCAAGGAAGATAAACTGTCTCACACCCTTTATACCCAGCCTTGTTTGTATGTGGTAGAAAGTATTCTGGCTGACTTGATGCGGGAAAGGGGACAGCAACCTGATTTAGTTGCGGGTCATAGTTTGGGAGAATATGTTGCTCTTTATGCGGCGGGAGTGTTTGACTTTGAAGCCGGTTTGTGCTTGGTAAAAGAGCGATCGCAATTGATGGATAGCGCCGCCGGTGGTATGATGGCCGCATTGATTGGATTCGATCGCAAACAATTAGAAGAAAAAATCCAACAAACAGCCGATGTAGTCGTAGCCAACGATAACAGTTCTACCCAAGTTGTGATTTCCGGCACACCAGAAGCAGTAGAAACGGTGCTATCCCAAGTAAAGACAAAACGTGCTGTTAAATTAAACGTATCCGGCGCTTTCCACTCCCCCTTAATGGCAACAGCAGCCGCTGAATTTGAGAAAGTGCTGGAGTCTGTAACCTTTGCAAATGCTAAAGTGCCAGTACTATCAAATGTTGAACCATTACCAGCAGTAGAAGCAGGCGTCCTTAAACAGCGTCTTTCCCAGCAAATTACTGGTTCTGTCCGTTGGCGAGAAATTATGGCACAATTGCCAGTAGAAGGTATTTCAGAAGTAGTAGAAATTGGCCCAGGTAAAGTTCTGACAGGCTTGATTAAACGCGCTTGTCCTAATTTAACCTTAAAAAATATTAGTAGCCTTGGCGAGTTACCAACTTCTTGACCTTATCTAACCTGCCGGGAAGACCCCCGCTATATTCGGTACTCCGATTTAGCGGCGGGAGGATGTCAAAACTCCGATAATTATTATCAAGGACTGAAATTTAATCGGAATGCGCCTGTGGGACACTTACCATCCCGGATTTGGGTTGCAGGCGCGGGGTGGTTGCGTCACGCGGGTGCGATCGCGTCGAGATTGGACAAATGTAGCGTTTAACGTCCCTAACAGTTAGTTAACATAACCTTAACCTACCGCCGGTTTTATTTCAAAAAATAACTTTAGCTACTAGACTAGAATCAATATTAATAGCTAAGAGATAGTAAAAGTTTACCAAAGAGTGTTAAAGGCTAAAGCTTAAACCACGTTCCCAAGGAGGCAAAGCCGGAATATGAAAAAAGTAATTTACTGGTTAATGGGAGAAAAAGCCGGACGCACCATCGTCGGTACTTGGAACTGGCTGTGGGGAATGCCGGTGGAACAAGGCGGTAAGGTGGCTGTAGCAGTAGCCGAAGAATCCCTACAAGCGATGCAGGAATCGGTGCAAAAGCTGGCTACAGCAGTTGCGGCTCAAGATGGTGCTTATAAAACTGCCAAGCAAAAATACGAGTCAAAAGTTAAAGAATTGCAAACCTTCGAGCAACAAGCGCGGATTGCACAAAAGAGCGGTAATGAAGAAGCAGCGCGGATGGCGATGACGAGGGTAATTCAAACCGAGCAAATTTTGCCGCAAATCGAGGAAATGGTTAGACAAGCTGAGACGGCAGTGAAAGCTTCCAAAGAGAAGCTGAATCGGGAACGGATGAAGCTGGAAAGCTACAAAACCGATATGCAGAATATGAAAGATATGTCAGAAGTGAACGAGGCGCTGGGTACGATCGCAAAAGTCAACAACGAATTTGATATCGGTTCGGCTAAATCTCAGTTTGAAGCGGCTAAAGGTGCCGTCGAGCGCCGAAATTTGAAGCAAAACGCCTTGGCTGAACTATCTGAAAACCCAGCCGAAAAACTTCAAGCTGACATGGAAAGAATGACTATAGACGACGAAATTTCTCGTCGTCTCGAAATGTTAGAAGGTTCCAACAACAAGCAACTTCCAGGAAACTAAAAATCTTATGGCTCAGAAAAGCAGCCCTCCCCCAATTGTTTTTATATTGATATTTTTGCTCCTCGCAGGTGGTGGTTACTGGTTCTTTTTTATGAAGAAACCAGCAGCGCAAGTAAACACGAATCTTCCCGTAGCGCCTCCCGCAGCGCTTCCCGCAGCACCAGCAGCAGGTACAGCACCTACATCAGTGCCAGCTGGCACAACGCTCAAGATTGATGGTGCCACCAGCATGGTGACAATTAACGAAAACCTCAAACGCGGCTTTCAGGCACAATTTCAAGGTAGTACCGTTACTACAAATGCTGGCGGTTCCGATAAGGGAATTCAGGATCTTCTAGCTGGTAGAGTAGATTTGGCAGCAGTATCGCGACCTTTGACAGCACAAGAACAAAGTCAGGGTTTAGTAGCAGTGCCAATAGCTACAGATCAAATTGCAGTAGTCGTAGGAAAAACTAACCCTTTCAGCGGCGGTTTAACCAATACCCAAGTAGCGGACATCTTTCAAGGCCAAATCAACAATTGGTCTGCCGTAGGGGGGCCAGCAGCACCGATCCAGGTAATTAATCGCCCAGCCGTTAGCGGCACAAATAAGTCATTTCAGGAATTGGTGCTAAAAGGTGCTAATTTCGGCATTACTCCCAATATTATTACTCTACCAAGGGATGAAACCACTGGCTTACTCCGCGCTTTAGGAAATAATGGTATTGGTTATGCCACTTACGCTCAAGTAGCAACCCAGCAAACAGTGCGGGTTGTTGCGATCGATGGCGTAACGCCAGGAACCGCCAATTATCCCTATCAAAGAACGCTGTTTTACATCTATAAAAATCCACCTACTCCAGCAGTTCAAGCTTTCACGGGATATGCGACTTCGCCTCAAGGACAGCAGGCTATGTTTGTTGGCAATTAAGCTGCTACGCTAATACTTTGCTTTACTTGTATGCGTTTACGGAATTGTCTGCTGTGGCAAGAAGTCGAGAACCTTTAATTAACTTGTTCTTCTACCGCGCCTTTAAGTGGTCGGTGGTTAGCCCCATGCTCCACGTTTACTTTCGGGGCCGCATTTACGGTGCAGAGCAAGTGCCGCGATCGGGGCCACTGGTGGTAGCGAGCAACCACGCCAGTTACTTTGACCCGCCAATTCTATCTTCTTGCGTGGGTCGTCCCGTCGCCTTTATGGCTAAGGAAGAGTTATTTAAAATTCCCGTTCTCAAGCAAGGTATTCTCTTGTACGGCGCTTATCCAGTCAATCGCGAGTCAGCAGACAGAAGTGCGATTCGATCGGCCCTTAATTATCTAGAACAGGGTTGGGCCACAGGTGTTTTCTTGCAAGGCACGCGCACCCCAGATGGACGCATTACGGAACCGAAACTGGGTGCGGCGATGATTGCGGCTAAGGCGAAAGCTCCCCTGCTGCCAGTGAGTTTATGGGGTACTGAGGAGATCGTGCAAAAAGGTTCTCCGATACCGCGATTGGTGTCGGTAACGGTGCGTATTGGTGAGATAATAGAGCCTCCCACTTCTGGAAAGCGGGATGAATTAGAAGCTGTGACGCAAAAATGTGCTGCGGCGATTAATGCAATGCACGACTTGGGGCGTTGAACTATGTAGCCAGAGGGAGTTTTCTTGTTGGAATGGCAAGCTAGAATAAGCCATAAATTAAGCAAAATTTTTGAGGAATGCAGGATCTAAAAGTGGAATTAGCGGCGGCCCTGGATCAGGCAGAGTGGGAATGGCTGATGCCCCACGCTCAGCGCGATCGCTTAATTGTGGTCAATCCAGGACTAGACTTAGTAGATGTGGGAGTTGCGATCGCTAATGATGATGTCTTATCTATCCAGCATTGGATTGGTGAACAACTCATCTCCAAACCGTCCCCCACTCAAATGGCTTCTTGGCAAGCTAACCACGCTAAGCGATTTAACGCTCTGATAGTACAGCCTTACGTGCTGGTGCAAGAACCCGCAATGAGGTTCGCAAATGAGGGAATTTCATTAATCGGCAGCTGAACTATTCTCGCTTACTTCGGAATTTCCACGTGCAATTGCTTCAAGCGATAGGTGGCACTTCCACCTACTTCATAGCCGCTTAAGATTAAATTTTTTTAGCTTTTGTGAAGATAGATAATGAAGCCAGAGATTGCTGACTTGATTTTAGCGGCAGGAGGCTATAAAAATTTTGGGCAACTACCTGGAGAAAATATGAGCGAACCACATACACAAAATTTTTGGGAGCGACTCACCAATTTAGCGTTGATTCGCTTTTTGCTACTGTTTGCGTCTGCCTGGGCGCTAATATTGCTTTTAGATTACTTTAAAGATGTCATTGTAATCTTCACATTTGCAGGGATAGTAGCTTTTTTGCTCAGCTATCCGGTGCGATGGCTCAATCGTTTTTTGCCACGCGGTGTAGCGGTTAGCTTAGTTTTCTCGATCAGCCTTTTGATTCTGGGAATTTTAACTTTCACGGTGGGATTAGCAATTGTATCTCAAGGACAACAACTTATTGACAAAATACCTGAATTTTCCAAATCTATAACACCTTTACTAGAGCGACTGGCAAGTTACCTTCGTGCCAGACAGCTTCAGGTAGATTTCGATAAAATTGAAAATTTTCTGCGTAGCCCTGAAGAGTTTATTCGCACTCAATTTCCAGCTTTTCTTAGTACTGGGATAGCTACTACGCAAATATTGGTGGATTCTTTAATCAAGATGATTCTCATTGAAGTTGTCGCTTTTTTCATGCTACTAGATGGGGAAAGACTTTGGGGTTTCCTCCTTAAGCTTGTATCTAAACAACTCCGAAGCCGATTTACAAATATAGTTCAGCGCAACTTCTTAGGATTTTTTCGCGGACAAATGCTATTAAGTTTATTTTTTAGCACTGCCACCTGTATGGTATTCTTAATTTTACAAGTACCTTTTCCTTTAGTGTTAGCAGCAATAGCCGGATTTTTTGAGTTAATTCCCGGAATTGGCTCCTCATTAGGAATAAGTCTAATTTGTTTTATTGTATTGCCTCAAAATGGTTGGCTAGCCCTCAAAGTATTCATAACTTGTATTGTGATTCAGCAGATAAAAGATAATTTAGTTGCACCTCGGATTATGCAAAATTCGCTTAACATTAATCCTGTGGTAGTGTTTTTTGCACTATTAGTCGGCTATAGATTAGCCGGTTTATTAGGAATCTTTCTGGCTATTCCTATTGCTGGAGTAGTTGTTAGTTTGTTTGAAATTGAAGATATGAAATCGATAAGTTCAGATGTGACGTAAACAGTCAGAATACAGGAGGGGAAGCGAACCCTCCATTCTGACTCCTGAATTCTTACGACAGGATTAGTGGCCCGAAAAAAGCCGACTAAAACTCGATCCTGTATTTCCAGTAGTGACCCAAAGAATTGCTCTAGCTCCATCGCGGAAAGCTTTTTCGATCGGTTCGGACGCTTTCCCAGAAGGAACTGACACAGGCTTGAAAACGATGCCCCGGCTTCCCAAAACAATCTCCCCAACAATCTGAGCGCGGCGCATATGGTAGTCGGAAGTAATTAAATAAACGCTATGGATGCCACGAGCTTTTAACTCATCAACCAAAGTGGTGAAGTTCGTCACCGTATCTACAGCCTGTTCGTCCAAGTACAGGCGGTCTGAGTCAACACCCGCTTTGGCGAAAACTTTTTTGACGTAAATATTGTAACCACCAGGACCACCGGAAGAAATCCAAATATGTAAATTTGGATACTTACTCGCAAATTTTGCTGTGAACCTTTCTCGCTCCAATGCCGGTGTTGAACCGCCTAACATCAAAACTGCCTGGGGTTGCTCAAGACTTCTAATTTGTTTGTAGCCAACCCAAAGTACAACAGGAAACACCAGCGCTGATAGAAAAAATCTGCGCTTAAAGTGCGATTTAGCGCACGAAGTTTTTTTCAGTTTGTATCGTTGTTGACTGCGAGAAATTTTTAAAACCATGCAGACAGCTAAATAGCGTTGACGATAAATAGTAAGCATAGGATTGTCTTCCTAGCCGTAGGTATCGCTCCCAGATTACCACTTTAGGAATCTTTTGAAAGATTCTTTTCAACTGCTATTGGATTAGTACGGGACTGATGGGACTTGAACCCATGACCTAGCGCTTAGGAGGCGCTCGCTCTATCCATCTGAGCCACAGCCCCTGGTACAAAGCCATGATAGCAGATAAATCTCAATTAGACAGCCAAGATTCATTCCAAGGGCCGCCGCCTGTTTCCAATCCACACAGAGAACTATGTGCTTTCAGGATAATTTTAGATTTGCTGCCGAGCCGTTCTCGTAGTTCGAGAGTCAACTGACCCAGCATTGTATCGCGGCACACGAATTGTAAGCCGTTTTCGGTGGGCGCCCGCAGAGGAGTTCCGGGTAGGTCTGTTGTACCAGTCAATTCGATCTCATACTGCTCATTTTCGGCTTGCATTTGCCATCTACCCCACGGCTGAATATTCCAGCTTACCTTTGAGTTCCAAGGCACGAATTCATAGAATTTGCCTTGATGGTGGAGTCCAATCATGGCTACAGATTCCATCCACCAAAGCACGCCACGCCTGCCGCCGCCTGCTGTTAAGGCGAGGTCGGGTTGGCTATCAAAGCAGTTGCAGTTAACCCAGAACCACTTTTGGGGAAAGGCTCCGCCCCAGTTTTTTTCGCTGTATGCTGGTGCGTCGGTAAATTCGTAGCGTTTGCCGTTCCACTCAATCCAGCCGGTGGCTAGTCCGTGAGCCATTAATATCTGCCATCCGGGTTCAAATATGGGTAAGAAGGAGAAGAAGCCTGCGGTTGATTGTTGGGGGGCGTTTTGGTTTCCCCAGCCGTAGATTGGTTTAATTTCATATTGCCAACTACAATAATTACTGGAACCGCGATCGCAAATTTTTCCTTGATGCCATGTAGCTGTTGCTTGATAGCCTTCTTGAATATGGCTAGAGAACTCTGCTGGCTCTAGAAACCCGGTTTCTTTGAGAAACCGGGTTTCTGAGTTGGTTTTTCCCCAATGACCCAATCCCAAGGCATCCCGCCACGCCCAAAATTTCTTTACATCTGGGAAAGTGCGACAAATATACTCGTCATCGGGGCCAAGAATTTGTGCTGCACCGCCGCTGTGGGGTTTGCCGCCTAGAGGATCTTCGATCGAATACATAAAGGCGAAGGTTTGGCGGTCTTCCGGTAGGGTGACGCGGTAGTACCAACCTTCAAAGAAACGGCGATCGCTATTGTCCCAATGGTAGCCACTGTGGGGCGTTTGCAGAGGATTTATCATAAACTAAATCTGCTAACTCTTTACTTAGTATTAACGATCGCTCAATCTACATTTGTGAGGCATAGTTTAAATCAATAGTTTAAGTGCGATCGGGTAAAACCGGATCTGGCTAACACCAGATCGAGTGTAAAGATTGTATAATATATTTACCATCATACCAAATTCAGCCTTATTATAATAGGCTTTGTATAATTTTACACAGTTAGGGATAAAGTTCAAATGTTCGCTAATAATAAATTAAAAAGCCGCATACTGATTGGATATTCAATTCCGATCGTATTTTTCCTTGTATTCAGCACCCTAGTTTATTTAAATAATGCTCGAACTCAAGAAATTTTTAAAGAAGTATCTGCTTCGCAAAACCTCCTTTTAGAAACCGATGACATGATTCTGAGAATTGCTCTGATGGGGCGGCAGATGAGGGGCTATCTACTGGTTGGGAATAGTGAAAATTCTTTGGACAATTTTAACAAGGAAGAAAAAAATTATCTAGCAGCTGCTGAACGCGCAAATGATTTAATTGAAAATACCACTGCCCAACAGAAAGAAAGATATAACAAAATGGTTGATCTAGCCAATCAATTTAGAGATGTAGCAAGGGAAACCGTCCGCTTGAGGGATGCGAATAAGCAAGACGAGGCGGTAAATCTATTGCTTCGACAATCTAAATCAATTGTTCGAGGACTTGACAGTTTAAATCAAGAATTTCGACAAGAAGAAGTAGCCAAATTAAAAGAAAATCTTGAAAATACAACAAATAATCTCGCTCTCGTAAACAAAGCCTCTTTAGTCATTCCAATCATCTCTATGGCGATCGCTATAACGGTCGGGTATCTGATCGGCACAATCATCGAAAAATTAACTTCCTTAATCTCTGAAGTGCAAAAATCTGGCATTCAAGTTACCACCTCGACCACCCAAATTGCGGCATCTGGCAAACAATTGGAAGCAACCATAAATGAACAGGTAGCCTCCACCAATGAAGTAGCAGTCACAGCGAAAGAGATTGCTGCCACCTCCAGCCAACTGGTGAAGACAATGGATGAAGTCCAGTACACCTCCCAAGCCACAGCGCAAGCCGCCGGGGAGAGTCAGAAAGACTTGATCCACATGGAAAAAACCATGCGAATTCTGGCCAATTCCACAGGGAATATCTCATCAAAACTGGCACAAATTAGCGAAAAATCCAACAACATCAACAGCATCATCACCACCATCACCAAAGTTGCCGATCAAACCAATCTACTCTCCCTTAACGCTGCGATTGAAGCAGAAAAAGCTGGAGAGTACGGTACTGGGTTTGCGGTTGTTGCCAGAGAAATTCGCCGCCTAGCCGACCAAACCGCCGTCGCTACTTTAGACATCGAGAATATGGTCAAAGAAATGCAAAGCTCAGTTTCTGCTGGGGTGATGGAAATGGATGGGTTCACCAAAGAAGTAGAACGAGGGGTGGAAGATGTGGGAAATATCAGCACCAAATTAGAGTCGATTATCGAGCAAGTACAAACCCTTACCCCTCGATTTCACAAGGTGAGTGGCAGCATGGAGGCTCAGTCCGAAGGGGCACAACAAATCAGTGAAGCGATGGTGCAATTGAGTGAAACTTCTTCCCAAACAGTTCAGTCTTTGCGCGAGGTTAACGGTGCCATTAGGCAATTGAACGAGGTAGCACAAAGCTTGCGTCAGGAAGTCTCTGGCTTTAAAGTATCCTAGAGGTGATGGTTGATAGGAAATTACCGCCCGATTTTAGATTTTGGATTGCGTAAATAAACGTAACACCCACAAACCCCAGAAACCTTAGAAACCCGGTTTCTCCAAGAAACCGGGTTTCTAGCTACTTATATTTGCCATTCAATTGGCAAAAGAAATGCGATCGCATCCCTCTACAGCACAAAACTAGGGTGGGCATTGCCCACCCTATAACTTTATTCAGCACCACCTGTAGTGCGAACAGCGATCGCTGGATCTTGGGCTTGAAGAGGACGAGGTGTAGAAGTTTGTACGGAATCCTCAGCAGCCTTAGTCCATTCGGTGTGGAAGGAACCTGATTTGTCAAGGCGCTCATAGGTATGGGCCCCGAAGTAGTCGCGTTGTGCTTGGGTGAGGTTTTGGGGTAAGCGTGCGCGTCGGTAACTATCAAAATAATCCAATGACGCACTAAACGCCGGAACTGGAATACCCAGTTTTGCCGCTTGCGCCAACACTTCCCGCCATGCTGATTGCCGATCCAAAATTGTCTGCTTAAACTCAGGCGCTAACAGCATATTCGGCAAGTTTGGATTCTCCTTAAAGGCATCTTTAATCTTATTCAAGAACCCAGCCCGAATAATACAACCACCCTTCCAAATACGGGAAATTTCACTCAGGTTAAGGTTATAGGAATAAGCCTTCGACGCCGAACTCAATAAAGCCATTCCCTGCGCGTAAGAGCAGATTTTTGAACAGTAGAGAGCATCGCGAATTTGGTTAACAAAGGTTTTGGGATCTCCCTCATACTTTCCAGAAGGGCCTGTTAAAATTTCGGAAGCTGCGACCCGTTCCTTCTTATAAGAAGAAATAATCCGGGCATTTACCGCCGCCGTCATCGTCGGAATAGAGACACCCAATTCCAAAGCACTTTGTACCGTCCAGCGACCTGTTCCCTTCTGCCCCGCCGCATCCATAATCATCTCAACGAGGGGTTGATTTGTTTCTGGATCTATGTAGTTAAAGATATCCGCTGTAATCTCAATCAAAAACGAATTGAGTTCGTCGGTAGTATTCCATTCGGCAAAAACTTCGTGCAGTTGCTTGTCATCGAGTCCCGCCGCATTCTTGAGCAAGTCGTATGCTTCTGCAATCAGCTGCATATCGCCATACTCAATGCCGTTATGCACCATCTTGACATAGTGGCCCGCACCACCGGGGCCGATGTAGGTCACGCAGGGGCCATCATCCACCTGAGCCGCAATTTTGGTGAAAATTGGCTCTAAATACTCGTAAGAGCTTACGGTGCCTCCCGGCATCAAGCTGGGGCCATTCAGCGCCCCTTCTTCACCACCGCTGACGCCCATACCGATAAACCTAAACCCAGCTGGCTCTAATTCGCGGGTGCGGCGGGCAGTATCTTCAAACAGAGAGTTACCGCCGTCGATAATAATATCGCCTTCTTCCAACAGGGGTCTAAGCTGACCAATTACCGCATCCACTGGTTTACCCGCTTGCACCATAATTAGGATTTTGCGGGGGCGTTCCAAGGATTTTACAAAGTCCTCTATGCTATAGGCGGCTACGACATTTTTCCCTTGGGCGCGTGTTGCCATGAAGGCGTCTGTTTTTTCTTTTGTGCGATTGTATACAGCAATTGGAAAACCATTGCGCTCTACATTCAGCGCCAAGTTTTCACCCATGACGGCTAAACCAATCACACCAAAGTTTTGTAGTGCCATAAAACTTGTTGCTTACTTGTTGTAGGGTTAGTTACCCTTCAGGGTAGCCCATTTTAGATTTGAGATTTGAGATTTGAGATTTGAGATTTGAGATTTTAGGTTTTATTTCTATTTGAAATCTGAAATCTTTTCCTTTTTCCTATCTTCCTCTACACGACACGGATAGGCGCGGATGCAGGGATAGAGGAATCTGTGTTCAAAATCACAGTTAGCCTCTCTAGCCCTCTGCCCCACGATCATTTTGACTTTTGACTTTTGACTTTTGACTTTTTTAGCCCCTAGCCCCTAGTTTCTGCCAATTCCATCGTTTTCGATCGCAGTGTAAGCGTCGCTGGGGAAAAGTCCTAACCAGGGATCGGAACTGGGTGTGAGGAATAATTCTGCATACACCCGTTCGTTTAAGGTTTGAACGTTTTTGGTGCTGACGCCTTCGGCAAACCATTGGTATAGTTTGGTGTGGAGCAAGTATTCGTTGCGAACTGTGTCGGCGGCGATCGAACGCTCGAAGTTACGAACGGTACGTTGGAGTGATTCGTCAACTTGATAGGCGATCGGGTTTTTCCGGCGCATTAGTGTTTGGCTGTTAATATCGAGGCGGGCTTCTTCGACGTGGAGTTGGGCAAGTTTCGCCCAAATAGAGTCATCGGTAGCGTTTTCCAGGACTGTACGCACTGGGGAGATTGCACGCACGACGGGCAGTTCTACTCTAGACTTACCGATCGCTACTTGACCGGCTTGCTCTGCTGTGGGTACATTATTTGAAGACTGAGGATTATCAATCCTGCCGAGCGGTAATGAGATGCCCAGCTTTGATAGATCGGCAGCCCAGTTTCCCTCTATTTCGGCAAGGCGCGATCGATAATACTGACGCAAAAACTCATCGCGCTGGGAATCTGTCAGTCTAGAGGATTCCTTGACTGCTTTCTCGGCTTGCTCTAATTGTCGCTGGAAAGCTTTTGGGCCATACAGTCCCGGCAGGGCGTCTATAGCTCTTCCTTCGGCATCTAGAATGTAATGAATGCTATTGCCGGTAAGGGTGCGTTGCATTTGTCGTCCGTCGCCAAAGTCGATCGTCACTTTGGGAACGGGACGTACCGATTGCCAGTGTAAGATAAAGCGATCGCGCAATAGCTTGGAAACTTCGGCGTTAGGATACAAGGCGATGCGGAAAAACCGACTGTTGGCGCAACTGTATTCTTCATCGAGTCTGCCCAACAAGCGCAACGAGAGGATCGGTTTGCCTTCTGCTTTTGCTTGTGCCTTTGCTTGTTCCAAATCTGTATACCAATACAAGCGAGATTCATAGCAGTCTCGCTGTTGGCAGATGGTATCCAGCATCGCATTTAGTCTTGATTGCGGAGATGATATGGCTGGATTTGTGCGATCGCGTTTCAATTCATCTCCATAAACCTCTAAAAATGTCTGCAACCCGTTTGGCCCTTTGGCACGTAAAGCGGCGATCGCATCTGCCGATTTTGATGCGTCAGGGGACACTGCACTAAGGGCGATCGCTTCTATGGCCGTTTGAGCGTATACTGGGCCTGACAAGCCAAAAGAAGCGATCGCCACAAGTATGGCCGCCGAACTGAAAATCTTGAATCTCATCACCAAGCTCCTGTTTTTAGCGCAGTTTCCCCAAAGCAGAAAAAGTTTACAAATTCACTCTGAGAAGATGCTAACCTCTTAATTATTGCTAAAACTGATTCAATCGTAGAGATTTTCTCAAAGATACAAGACAATTTGATACAATTTTCCTTTGATGAGTAGAGCAGCGATATGCTTGCATACATCTTGGCACTGGCTGTCGGACTTGGTAGCCTTAGCGTTTACCTTGCCGCTTTCTTCTTACCAGAAGTCCACCGCAAAAGTGATTTTTATTGGAGTGGGATCGGATTATTTTACGGCCTGATGTTATGGGTCTGTGCTGGACGCATTACCGGCGGTGTCCTGGTGGGGCAAATAGCTGGGGTCGCCTTGTTGGGTTGGTTTGGTTGGCAAACCCTGACGTTGCGACGGGAACTCACCCCTGTGGCACAGCAGACAGATTTACCGAGTAAGGAAGAGGCGGCACAAACGATTAGACTCCAAGCAGAGTCTCTCAAAGACAACGTACAGTCAAACCTGTCAAAAGTATCGCTTCCTGCGGGTATTTCCGATCTGCCACAAAAGCTGGCCGATTTGTTCGCCACTGCTAAAACCCAAGTGATGGCAAGGTTGGATGCGGCAAAGAAGCCTAAAGCTAAGCCGACTCCAGCGACACCAAAGTCTGCTACTCCTCCTGTAGCGGCAACTCGACAAGCTCAAGCGCCACCAATTCCCACAATCGAAGCACTTGATGCTGACTCGGAAGCTTCTGCGATCGCGTCAGCAACTCCCACAATCGAAGCACTTGATGCAGACTCGGAAGCTTCTGCGATCGCGTCAGCAACTCCCACAATCGAAGCGCTTGATGCCGATTCGGAAGCTTCTGCGATCGCAGAAGCAACTTCGACAACTGAAATGCTTAAAACATACCCGGAAGTGGAGGCATCTAAATCATCATTTACTGCCTCAAAAAACATCCCTCCACAGGTAGAAGTAATATTTAAGGTGACGGGAGCGCCAGTATCATCGTCTGCTAAAGAAGATGAAATGCCCTCACTGAAGCGAGCAAATCCACCCGATACCGAACTGGTGGAAGAAGTTGTAGAAGATGCGGAAACGAAGAATCTGCCGAGTTCACCTACCAATATGGCAGGCTAGAAACTGGGGAGTGGGGAAGTGGGGGAGTGGGGGAGTGGGAGAGTGGGAGAGTGGGAGAGTGGGAGAGTGGGGGAGTTTAACCTTTCTTCTTCCCAATTCCCAATTCCCAATTCCCAATTCCCAATTCCCAATTCCCAATTCCCAATTCCCAATTCCCAATTCCCAATGACTTTTGACTTTTGACTTTTGACTTTCGACGTCCCTTCATCATTTTTCGGCCAGAGATTGTGACAGAATCCAAAACTTATAAAGACACCGTTAATCTGCCCAAAACTCAGTTTGATATGCGGGCGAACGCTATCAAGCGGGAACCAGAACTGCAAAAATTTTGGGCCGAAAATCAGATTTACGAAAAACTGTCGCAAAACAATCCCGGCGATATCTTTGTTTTGCACGACGGGCCACCTTATGCTAACGGGGCGCTGCACATCGGTCACGCCCTGAATAAGACTCTCAAAGACATTATCAATAAGTATCAGCTGCTGCAAGGACGCAAGGTTCGCTACGTTCCTGGTTGGGATTGTCACGGATTGCCGATCGAACTCAAAGTTTTGCAGGACATGAAGCCAGCAGAACGGCAAAACCTCACACCCCTGGAACTGCGCCGCAAAGCTAGAGATTTCGCCCTCAAAACAGTAGACCAACAGCGTCAAGGATTTAAGCGCTACGGCGTCTGGGGTGATTGGGATAATCCTTATCTGACTTTGAATCCAGAATATGAAGCGGCGCAAATCGGCGTTTTCGGTGAAATGGTGCTGAAAGGCTACATCTATCGGGGTTTGAAGCCAGTTCATTGGAGTCCCAGTTCCAAGACAGCACTGGCAGAAGCAGAATTAGAATATCCAGAAGATGCTCAAGGTCGCCCTACTCACACCTCGCGGAGTATCTACGCAGCTTTCGAGATCGTCAGTTTGTCTGCGCCATTAGAATCGGCTTTGAGGCCATACTTGCCAGAATTGGGGGTAGCTATCTGGACGACGACTCCCTGGACAATACCGGGAAATTTGGCAGTCGCCGTCAATCCAAACCTCACTTATGCAGTGGTGGAAGTTACTCCCAATTCAGACGAGGAAACACCGAGCAAATTTAAATACCTGATCGTCGCCGCAGAGTTGGTAGAGCGGTTGTCGGCTACTCTGGGAGTTAACCTGTCGGTGAAGGCGACGGGATCTGGCAAGTCTTTGGAGGGTTCCACGTATCGTCATCCGCTGTTCGATCGCGAAAGTTCGATCGTTATCGGCGGAGATTATGTTACTACCGATTCGGGTACGGGATTGGTTCACACAGCTCCCGGTCACGGTCAAGAAGATTATCAGGTGGGTCGGCGTTATAATTTGCCTATCCTTGCGCCAGTTGATGATGATGGCAACTTCACTAAAGAAGCAGGCGAATTTGCTGGCTTGAATGTGCTGGGTGAAGGGAATAAAGCAGTGATCGAAGCTTTGGCAAATGCGGGTGCTTTGCTGAAGGAAGAACCCTACGTCCACAAGTATCCTTACGATTGGCGCACCAAAAAGCCGACGATCTTTCGGGCGACGGAACAATGGTTTGCTTCCGTGGAAGGATTTCGGGAAGAGGCGCTAAATGCGATCGCATCCGTAAAATGGATTCCTCCCCAAGGCCAAAACCGCATCACCCCAATGGTGGCAGAACGATCGGATTGGTGCATCTCCCGTCAGCGCAGTTGGGGCGTGCCGATTCCCGTTTTCTACGATGAAGAAACGGGCGAACCGCTGCTGACTGCGGAAACGATCGCCCACGTCCAAGCAATTGTGGCCGAAAAAGGTTCTGACGTTTGGTGGGAACTCTCGGTAGAAGAACTTCTGCCCGAAAAATACCGCAATGGCGATCGCACCTACCGCAAAGGCACCGATACGATGGATGTCTGGTTTGACTCCGGTTCGTCCTGGGCAGCCGTGGCCAAACAGCGGCCCCAATTGCATTACCCAGCCGATATGTATCTGGAAGGGTCCGATCAGCACCGGGGTTGGTTTCAATCCAGTTTGTTGACAAGTGTAGCAACAAATGGTATAGCGCCCTATAAAACTGTGTTGACTCACGGTTTTACCTTGGACGAACAAGGTCGCAAAATGAGTAAGTCCCTGGGTAATGTAATTGACCCAGCGATGGTAATTGAGGGCGGGAAAAATCAAAAAGAGGAGCCGCCTTATGGCGCGGATGTGTTGCGCTTGTGGGTGTCTTCGGTAGATTATTCTGCCGATGTTCCCATCAGCAAAAACATCCTGAAGCAGATGGGGGATGTGAGGAATAAGATCCGCAATACCGCTCGTTTCTTGTTGGGAAATTTGCACGATTTTGACCCAGCAAAAGACGCGGTGCCTTACGAAAATCTGCCAGAACTCGATCGCTATATGCTGCACCGAATGACGGAAGTATTCGAGGAAGTGACGGAAGCTATGAATAGTTTCCAATTCTTCCGATTCTTCCAAACAGTGCAGAATTTCTGCGTCGTCGATTTATCCAATTTTTATTTGGATATTGCCAAAGATCGGCTTTATATCAGTGCGGCGGATTCCTTCCGTCGTCGCAGCACTCAGACGGTGCTGGCTATTGCTGTGGAAAATTTAGCACGTGCGATCGCACCCGTTCTATGCCATACAGCAGAAGATATCTGGCAATTTATTCCTTATCCAACACCCTACAAATCTGTATTTGAATCCGGTTGGGTCAAATTAGATGCGCGTTGGAAAAACCCCGAACTCGCTGCATTTTGGCAACAATTACGCCATCTGCGCGGGGAAGTTAATAAGGTAATGGAACAAGCGCGAAAAGGTGACACGATCGGATCTTCTCTGGAAGCCAAAGTGTTGCTTTACGTCGCTGACGACGAGTTACGCCAACGCTTGCAGGTTTTGAATCCTGAAAGTCAGCCATTAGCCCTCTTCGCAGACGAACAGCTTGAAGTTGAAGAAGTCGATATCCCCATACAGGTAACAACAAAAGAAACATCCTCCCAAGAGTGGCAAACGTTCTTGACAGATTTTTCGGTCGTTTTATCTAATTGGTTCGATAATCTGGGCGGATTTCTGCAAAACAACCAAAAACCGCTGACAGTACTTAGCTTAATTCTGGCAGTGGCAGGCGTATTTTATGTAACAGATGCGACGATGGATGCTATAAATCGTATCCCTCTGCTAAAACCGTTTTTTACAATCGCTGGGGTTGTCTACTGTCTGCGTTTTGCTAATCGTAAATTGCTCAAAACAACCGATCGCCAAGAGTTGTTCGCTCAAATTCAATCCTTTAAAGAAGAGGTTGTCGGCAAAACTTCTTCAAGGCGAACATTTATTGTACAACCAGCGGTTAGCGCTCAAGTAACTACTGAGATACAAGAACTGACGGCAGACTTAAGCTCGATCCTAAAAGACTCAACACTCAATAAGGGAGTGGATGAGTTACGTTACCTGTTTATTTCTTCTCAGGTGGAACTGGTGGAATCGCCAGAAGCTTTGTCTGGATTGGAGTACAAAGGACAGTCTGACGGTTTGACTGTGGGTGTGGTGAAGGCGGAAGGGGAAAAATGCGATCGCTGCTGGAACTACTCGCTTTATGTAGGCAAATCAGCACTACATCCTCTGTTATGCGATCGTTGCATTCCAGCACTAGCCCTTCAATAGGGACTAGGGGCTAGGCTTCGACGTGACACTTCGGCAAGCGCTCAGTGCGGAGACGCTCAGCCCCTAGCCCCTTCCCTTCACTCTCCCAAATCAAACTTTGCTGGGTTTTGCTTGACGGTAGCAATAACGCTTATTTTCTGTATAAATTCTTGCGTTAACTGCGTGAAAGCTTTACTACCAGGCGATTGAGGATTGCACAGCACAACAGGCATGAAAGTGTCAACTGCTTTGGAGACGCTGACATCAACTGGGATGCGAGTTTTGAATAATTTTGTAGCGCTGTAATCTTCATTAACTCGCCGCATCACCTGCTGGTAATACCTTCCCGTCAGCAGACTACCTGACATTGTGAAGACAATTCCCAGCAACTGAATATTAACTGGATCGTCTTTATGAATCTCTCTTTGTTGAGCTAGCCGTCTTTCTAGCAATTGAATACCAATGACGGATAAAGGTTCTGGCTTAGCGGGTAATATATAAAAATCGCTAGCCAGAAGACCGCTACGAGTTAAGAGATTATAACCGGGCGCACAATCAAGGATGATAAAATCATAGTCTTTAATGACCGGGCTTAAAATATGTTGTACCAGTCTTCTTTCAAAGCGAATCCAAATTTGTTCAAAGTTGGGCTGACCTCCTTTAATGGCTTTTTCATAGAGCATTTCAGATACCAAAAATTCATCATAGAGGTCAAGATCTCCTGGCAATAAATCTAGATCCTTCAGCGAACAGACGTAGGGGCAAATTACATCCTGAATGGGTATTGTTAGCTTAATATCCGGTTTAATTGCCTTGTTTACCAAATGCCTCAGTGTCCGTTTGTCTCTGCGGCGTTTGGAAAAGTCTTGCGGAGACATCAAGCTCAGAGTCGCACTGATTTGATTGTCTAAATCGACCACCAAAACCCGCTTACCAAAATCTTTTACCAAACTAGCGGCCAAGTTTACGGTGAGGGTAGTCTTACCGACACCGCCTTTCATGTTGGCAGTTGAAATGATATAACCCATTCGTTCAGTCCTCTCAAGAATGACGCCCTGCGCGAGCAAAGTCGATCTGGATACCATAGCGATCCTAAAATGGAAACGCTTAATTAAATTTAATATTTTTACGCACGGGGCAAAAGGGCGTTAGCTGCTGAAATATTCCTACCGAGGTAGACGAATCATCTGGCGATGCCTTCTGTGGCAGGTGAATGCTAGCTTTGGGGCAACTCGATAATTGTAGCCAACAAGCTTTGTAATCGGTGCAGATGCGATCCCGCTTGGTAGAGTAAATCACCTTTACCCAGTAGGTAGGCAGCTGCTTTTCGATCGCCACCTAGCACAATAATCGAGTCTGCCTCACTGGCGGTACGCAATGCAACCCTTCCTGGTAAGTTAGAGCGGATTAAGGGGGTGACAACTCTGGCTTCTGGACGTTGGGTGGCCACGATCAGGTGAATTCCAGCTGCTCGTGCCATAGCGCCAAGACGTTTAATGCTCAATTCTAGTGCATTGCGAATTTCTTTTTCCGCCATAAAATCAGCATATTCATCGAAGATGCAGACAATGCGGGGTAGGGGTTTGGTTGCTTTTTGATTGTAAGCGCTGATATCGGCACAGCCAGCAGCTTCAAACAGCTGATAACGCTGCTCCATTTCTGCTACTAAGTCAGTCATGAGGGAGATCGCGCGATCGCTATCTTTAACCACGGGTGCATACAGCGACGGTATCCCCTCAAATTCTGGGAAAGTTACCCGCTTGGGATCGACGAGGGCAATTTTCAGATGCTTGGGGGAGTGACGCCAGAGTAGACTGAGGAGAAGACTTCGCAGAAATTCGCTCTTACCGCTACCAGTCGTCCCACCAACTAAAAAGTGACAAGTATTCGGATCGGATAAATCAGCTTCTAGTAATTGTCCGTCCAGATTCACGCCGATCGCAATTTTCACTGGTGCTGTTGAGGGCAATTGTTGACGCTGAATATAATCCTCAATTTTGGCTATTTGGCGATCGGATCGCGGTAGATCGACGCTGACATACCCAGCTTGCGGTGCAATCAGCGGCGGATTGGCTAATTCTAGTTGCACCTGTAGATCGGCAGATCTATTTAGTAGGGAGGCAACTCTTACTCCCGGATGAGGTTTGAGCCTAACTCGGATGAAAGCTGGCCCGATCGCTGCCCCTTGGTAATCAACACTAATACCAAAAGACTTGAGGGTTGCTACTAACTTTTCTGCGATCGCATCTGCGTTAGGAGTAGGTAAAGGTTTTTTAGTCGCTTCAGGCTTCTTTTTTTCAGCTTGTGGAGGAATTACCACTTTCTCAGATGATGTAGATTGGCTGCTATCAACAACAAAAAAAGACTGACACTTTTCCTGCTGTGGACAAATATCGCAAAGGTGCGGTTGGGGTGTTGGTGGCGGCGGATTGGGATGAGGCGGTTCCCATTTCAGCCATTCCCGCATTTGCTGTAATTTATGAGGAATCACTTGATGTACTGTCTTTTCCAACTGTTCCCAAGAATAGCGATATTCTTTGAACTCTGGTAAAACGCAGTAAACTGCCGAATCAACAGGCACTTTTTTCTTTTCTTTAAGCATATAGCTATAGAGAGAAACCTGGGCTAATTGAGCGGAGGGATCGACAGGCTCATAAGTTTTATACTCTACCACACAGAGGCGCTTTTGCTCAAAATCGAAGACTAAACTATCAAGTTTTCCGATTAACCTTTGCTGCGTACCATCTGGCAAAGTGAAGTTATGCTCAAGGCTGAATTCTCCAGTAACCAAAGTGCGGGAAATCACAGCATCCGCACGACAATCGCGTCTATTTTTAATAAGCAATTCAGTCCAGTGGCGAATCAATCTAGTTAATCCCTGCCAGATTTGATGCAACGCCGCCGCTTGATTTGAGTCTTGTTGAATAGCTGATTGTAGATAAGGGAAAAATGCTAGTTGATAAAATAGCTGTTGCATTTGAGTTGCGATCGCATCCACACTCAAATGCTCAACTGGTGACTCAAATAAAGCTTTAAACTGCGGTTCACGCTTAGCTATACCAATAAAATCTTCTGCTAATTTATGAAATGCAGTGCCAATTCCCTTGATGCGATCCTCTGGCACAAACAAAGTTTTTCCATCAAAATGATGGTGCAAATAAAATAAACGCGGACATTCAAAAGCTACTCTGACGTTGGTGACACTGAAGCTAGTTTGTTCGGATTTTTCATGTCGCGGCATTGATGACATATCCTCTAAATTAGGATGATTTTGGTTAATAGTTTTTAATAAACGACGATGTACGTGAGCCAGATAAATTGGATCTAATTTAGCATATTTTAACTGTTTTTCGGTTAAAGGTCGGCGTCCCCAATCGCTTCCTTGTTCTTCTGTATCTATATTGCTAAATTGGCAAAGTTCTGCTGCTAAAGTTTTGAGTTTTAGGTTGGAAACTGAAAGGCGATCTTTGGTTATCTTCCTCGCCATCTTCAAAGTACAGGTAACGTTCTGCGCCTTGTTACCACCTAGAAACTTTAGATCGAAGCTGGCGTTATGAAAAACCTTTTCAATTTCAGGATTTGCCATGATTTGATTAACAAAATATGCTACCAAATCAGACTTATCCAATACGTCTAGAATATAAGCGCGATCGCCATTAAGATTCTTCGGATCTGCCAACACTTGAATCAAAGATAATCTGGGATAAGCTGTATCCCAGTCAGCAACTTCTGTATCTGCCCAAAGTATTTTAGCAGATGATAATTTGGTGATAAGTGCTATTATTGTAGCTGATTCTGTTATATATGGCATTGGCTAAAGTAAAATGAATTATAGTTTACAGCACCAACTAACCTTTAGGTAATAGACAGACTAATTGTGCTTCTGGACTAGCCTTGGCGTTGAGAAGTTGAATTCTGTTTTCCTGACATAGCTGCTGAATCAGCTGAACAACTTGGGATTCATTCACCATAGGAAACTGATTGAGAGCATTTTGGATAAGTACCTGATTACCCATAAGTTGCTGAGTTGTGACTAGAGTCAATAAAAAGTCTTTCAATTGCTGAAAAGTATCCATTTTCTTCCCATTAAAGTTGTTTGTAACTTGCCTGAAATTATCAGCATTTTCTTGACTTGGAACGATACCTAAATCTTGCAGTAAAGAACAATTATGCAAGATTTGAGAATCGCGAATTAATGCTTCTAAATCATTGATATTGGGGGTTTCACCTGCAACCACCAACTCTGCGGATCGAGCCGCATTAGCCAAGCTGTGGTAAGTTGCCAAGTAGTATACAGAAGTCATATCTGGTATAATCAGGCGATGAGGTAAACCAGTAAAGATTTCCTTGTAAAGTTTATAACCTTTATTGGTTTCTTTCCCTACCTCTTCAGCCCTAATTAGATACAGAGTTTGGCACAGGTTTTGTTGAATTGCCTTTTGGCAAGCATTCATTACATAAAAGAAGTTGCTCAAGTTAGGTTCTTCAGTCCACACAACTCCTACTCTTTTAGACTTACCTGGCTGTTCGTAGCTAACAGAATAACTACCATACTTTGTTCCGGGTAACAGCTTGGGACGAATCTCGGCCACTTGCAAAGCAGCTAATACTTCTTGAAACATTCGTATCAGTTCCTGGGAAGATAATTGGCGAATTCGAGAGATTTTCTGCTGAATTTTATTAAATTCGTCAAGCCAGATCAATTTTAATACTGCGACAGAATCTTCTTCAAACTTTCCGCCTAGCTTGTATCCCTGAATTAGTTTTTGGCCAAGCCTGAGAGCATTTCTAGGGTCAGTTCTACCACCAGGGAATTTCAACTCTAAAATTTTTCTGGTTAAGGGGGAAATTGGTGTGGGAGGTTTGGGATCGGCTTGTTGGTATAGCGGATAGAGTCTACTTGCCCAGATTGTTTCTGCTTGATCCAAAGTAATACGTTTTAAGCTAACTCGATGATCTATCCGAGCTTTGTCAGACTGATGAATGCGATCGGCATTCTGTCTCCCAATATCTGTAATTAGGCTAATGATAACCAGAAAGTTCTTCAAGTTCTGGTTATGAATACTGGAGTTGACGGTAAACAATGCTTGTAAATCGATATTTCCGTTTGGCAAGCGAGCAATGTTTTCTAGCTGGTCAAAACAAAGTACGATCGGCTGAGTTTCCGCAGCAATTCTGCCAAAATTAGCCAAAACTTTTTGGGCTGCATCTTCGGTGTCAATATCACTTTTGAGCCGCAGATTTTTCAAATCTTCTTCATCTAAATCGTCTCCCCGCAACCAATCGCAGGCAAGCAGCCGTAATTCAGGATTGAGCAGGTCGTACAGCACTCCAAAGAACTCATTCGCATTGTATATACCTGAAGTATAAGTATCTCTAAGTTTGCGGATGAAGGCTTGGCGATCGCCCCGTATCCGATCTAAAATACTGCGTTGTTTGAAAACAGATAAACCCTTGAGCCAAAGTAACAACTGAGATTCTTGTTGGCCTTGAGGGACTTGCAAAAGGCTATCCACAGTGTAGCGTAGGACGTGCCGCCAGATGAAGTCGCTATCGGGAAATGGATCGATATAAACGAAAAAAGCTTTGCGGTTGAGCGTGCGTTTGAGCCGACCCAATAAATAAGTTTTACCAGAACCAGAGTCGCCATAAAGCATCAGGGTGCGGGTGCGACGATCTTGGGCAACCAGATCGAGAAGCGCTTCAATTTCAATGAGGATATCTTGATGAATAGACTCAACAGTAAGGGCTGGATCTTGCTGTTCCTGCCAAAAGTTACCCGCTTTAAAAGTTACCGGATCGAATGGGTTAACCTCTCGTTTAATAATTTGATCTATAGATGCCATGCTTGCACTTCCATTGCACTAGGGTAGTAATTTTAGAGTTCAACAGTCGAGGATAGATTACTAATTAGCTACGATATAGAACAGCACACCACCAATATCTTGGGGCATTCCGGCGTCAATTTGTTCTGAAGTATAGGGCGTCGTATCTACCAGCGAACTCAACTCAACTTGGTCGTTCCGTTGCAGGCGATAAAGCGATCGATCTAATTCTTCCCTGGATAAGGGCGGTTGTAACTTCTGCCGCAAGTGAAAAATTGGCAAATAATTTTCCGTTCCCAGTTCCCGATCTAAATCTCGAATTATCTGTAAAATCTGCTCATCGCTTGGCTTAGCTGTAGGTGTAGCTGGTGCTGGCGATACTACTTCAGAGTTTTCGCGGAGGCATTTTCGCAAAAAGCTCAGGTAATTTTTCAGTAAATCCAGACTAATGGTTGCAGAACCCTTGGGGTTGTACTCATCCCGCAAATATTCCAGTCCTCGCTGAGTCAGCCATACCTCGGCTTTAGTCCGTTTGACTTTCCTTTCAGCTTCAATCAGTCCGCGATCGGCGAGGTTCTTTAATATTTCCGCTCTTTCAGCCGCTTTCACAACTGTAATTTCACTGGGTTTGATTTTTCCGGGACTTTTGCCTATTTTCTCCAGCACCTTTAGTTCTTTGTCTGCGATCGGCAGTTGAGAGGCGTCTATTTTCAGCAAGGCACGACCGGGGGGTAAAATTTTAACGGAAGCAATTTCGCGGGAGAAGTCTATCAATTCTCGCTCATCGCCCAAGTCTCGACAAATTTTGTCCTTGCCTTTAAAGTCTTTGAAGACGCCAGCAGAAAGGGATGACCGATAATTAGGACAACCCAATAATTTTAGGAGGAACTTCAGCTCATTAGTTTCCATTGGCTCACTTTTGTCTGACTTTTTATAATAACTCGGATATTTCGCTTGTTTCTAGATCTGCAACCGAGGTGGCTCTAATTTCTGTACTGCTTAATCTAGAACATTTTGCGAATATCTCAAACTCACGGTATACAGAATTCGCTTTGGCAATGAGACTTTTAATCTCATCATTTTCAAGTTCTTTCATTAAAATTGCTTTTAAATATTGACGCTTTTTAGACGGCCCAGAATGAAACCCTTGTTGAGCATGAATATTTTTGACATTATTTTTTGTATGCTCGAAACTTAAAAACTTAGTGTTAAAATTATAGTTTATTTTCTCAATAACCACCCCAAAATCTTGAATAACTTCATCGAATAACCCTATTACATAATAGTCTTTATATGGCTTAATTCTAGTATAAAATGATATCCAAAATTTTAAATATTTTTTCAAACAAATACTTAATCCAGGGCTAATATAGGAATTTGGATCGCTTACTTCTAACTCCAAGCTCTTGAAGGAAATTACTGCATCGACTGGCTTACGAATTAGTACTAATGTTGGTATAGAAAGATGGACGGCGCGGATTATTTGAGCAGGAGCGTGTAAATGCGATGCCAACCTAACTGGACGACCTTGGGCAAATTGAAACGCACCAATAGAAAAGCTGTTTGCAGATCTTGGAAATCCTTCTATAACTATTTCAGTGTTTTTATCAACTGCCCTGCTTGGTTGTTTTCCTGCCAACTTTACTAATGGAAAAAACAGGTTTGGATAAAGGCTGAGAAAGGAGCGTACCTCAAACTTTTGCTTGAAAAAATTTTTTTCTAAAGCACCCATATAATACATAAATCTGGTAGACAGCACTGAAGATAAATTTTAGCTAACAACATTTCAGAGAAATGCTTGGTTAACAAAACGCTTCCTATTGACCCCGATGTGATAATCTAATCAGGAAGAAACTATTTAGTAAATTTGCGGTAGCTTCACCTTGATTTTTCATATAGACTAGCCCATTGCCCTCTTTAATGTCAAGTCCTTAAATATAGATATCGTGCAAACACAGCTTTCTAGCAGAGTCTGAGATCCGTATAGATGAATATTCTCATGCTTTCCTCTACGTTCCCCTATCCACCCAGCCGAGGGGGAACCGAAATCAGAACCTTCAACTTGCTGAAATACCTGCACCAGCGTCATAACATTACGCTGGTGACACAACGCCACGGGGGAGTAACAGAGGCGGAGGTAGAAGAACTCCGTCAGTGGGTAAGCAACCTAGTTATTTTTCCGCTACCGCCAGAACCGAAACAAGGCGGAATCGAAGGATTGGTTGGTAAAGTTGCACGCTTTAGCGAGTCTGTCATAAAAGCAACGCCACCGAATGTTTTATATCGATATTCGCCGGAAATTAAAAGTTGGGTAGATGAGTTTGTCCAATCTGGCAAATGCGATGTTATTACCTGCGAACATAGTGTTAATGAAATCTACATTCGTCCTAAATTTCGCAACTCAGTTAAGACAGTTGTAGATATTCACAGTTCAATTTATGGGTGGATTCGCGACCACTTGGAAATGGGGGCGTCTCCGAATGCGTTGCGCGATCGCCTCTACCTTCACCTCATCTTAGAACGGTACGAAAAACGCTACTCCAGCAAATTTTCTAGTCTTGTAGTCACGACGGAAGATGATAAAAAACAATTTCTCAAATTCGTTCCCCAAGCTGATATTCCGGTAATTCCAAATGGAGTAGATCTGGAAATATTCCCATATCGTACAAGTGACTGCGGCGGACGCAAATTAATATTTGTTGGTGCAATGGATGCTTCCCACAATATCGATGCCGCTCGTTTTTTTGCCATAGAGGTATTGCCAGAACTCCAAAAAAATTACCCGGATGCTACTTTTAGCATTGTTGGCGCACGTCCTACACCAGAAGTTTTGGCCCTGGGGGAACGCACCGGAGTTATCGTTACGGGTAAAGTTTGCTCAATGGCAGAATACCTGCACGCCAGTACAGTTTGTGTCGTTCCCCTGCGTGCGGGTTATGGAATTAAAAACAAAACTTTAGAAGGAATGGCAGCTGGAGTGCCGATAGTGGCAAGCGATCGCGGTTTAGAAGGACTCGCCGTTGATACTCCTGACGTACCTTTACGAGCCTTACGAGCAAATCAAGTCCAAGAGTACGTTAACGCCATCAGCCGCTTATTTGAAGATGCCCAACTGCGAGAAGAGTTATCGAGAAATGGGCGATCGCTCGTAGAGACAGAATACACTTGGGAACGAGCCGGACAACTCTACGAACAAGTACTGCTACAGTAGGATACCCTACTGCTGACGAGCCAGAAACTCCCGCAACTTGATTTTCAAGACGGTATAAAAGGGTAACTGATAATTTGCCGCAAGCAGCCAGACTACGAAAGTGAGATGGGATAGAAAAGTCAAGCCGATCCAAAACCTGGGAAGCCAAGATCCATAACTGCCCTCTTCTGGAGGGAATATATAGGCAGAAAGCCCAACTATCAGGGTAGGGAAAATCACTAAAGCCGTTCCCAGCAGCCAAACGACTAAAGTAAGGTCAGAATCCTTCTGATGAGCTATTTTCCAACTGCGACCAGTCCATCGCCAAGCCATTGGCTGCAAACTATCAGCTATTATAAGCAACTGATCCTGAAGATTAGTCGTGAAAATGTGGCGACAAAAGTTACAAGCAAAGGATTCTGTGAGCGTCAGCACGGATATCTGTCCGTAGCGACAGACAGGGCAACTATAGACATCATGATAGTTCAGGCGTCTGCTCTCAGGAGAGGGGGAGGGCTCTAGCTTGGGTATCGGTTGCATCATGCCAAACTGTTCCGAAACTCAAAAGTTGTATTGCCAGTAGTGTAGCGACTACTGGCGATGAAGTCGCAAATTCACATACAAATTTTAGAAGTATCAGGACTTACGCACTAACCAAGGTTTTGCCCCCCCGACCCCCCAAATCTGGGGAGCCCCCCTCCTCATTCCCCCCAAAATTGGGGGGCTAGGGGGGCGAAGAGCGTAAGTCCTGAGTATGTTAAAACGCCCAGCCGCGATCGCATCTGGGCGTTTTTTTAGTTTTGGAGGGTGCGTTAAATTACGTTAACGCACCCTACTGGGTAAGGTCTTCAGTTTTAGCGCTTTTAACGCTGGCAGAGTGGTAGCTATCGAAAGACTGGTAGCATTGCTCTGGATGATACAAATGACACTTGTCAACAATCTCCTTCATTAAAGACAAAGAGAAACGGCACTCCCGCACATAGCTTCCCCAATTTTCTTTGAGGCTGCGATGAGCCATCCGCAGGTTATAGGAAGGAATGGCGGTAGAAATGTGATGGGGGACGTGAACATTGATATCGTGGCAGAGAAATTCCACCCAGCGGGGGTAATCGCAGTGGACGCTTCCAGATAGCTGGGCGATAGCTTCATTCCACTCGTGATTTGCCTTAAAGGGAATATCAGGAGCGGTGTGGTGTACCAGAGTAAAAGTACTCATCCAGAAGTGGTAAACCAACCAGGGTACTAACCAGAACTTGACGAAGCCCCAGATGCCAGTGGTGGCAATTAGGGTTGGGAAAGCGATCGCAGCTGTTATCAGCACCAGCAGGGCCGAAAACTTGACTTGCGATCGCTGTTTGCCCTCAAATTTCCCCCAATTAAAGTGCAAAATCGCCCAATGGCCGATCGATCCGACCCACCAAAACCAGCCTCGGATTGCCTCATAAGCCAACTGCAAAGGGCGTCCCGCACTGGCATAAACCTCTGGGTTAAGGGGTTCCCAAGCATTGTCCTCTTCGAGCTTATTGGTGTGTGCGTGGTGATAGTTGTGCAATATGCGCCAGCTGTGGAAAGGGTAAATCAAAGGCAGCATTATCGCGTGACCCACCAAATCGTTCACCCAGCGTCGGTTAGCAAAAGACCGATGGCCGCAGTCATGACCGATCACAAAAAAACCAGTCAGAGCCGTACCCGTGAAAATCCAACACAATGGCAGCAGAAACCACGGAGAAAAGGCGATGCTCAAATAGCCCAGGCAAACCAACAAAACATTGATTATCACTGATGTCCAGGCTTTTCGCCGATTCTTGATGAAGACATCGTGCGGCAGAGTTTTCAAAATATGTCTGAGGCGCAGCTCCGAAGGGTTGGGAGTCAATGCCAAATTCTGGGGTTTTATTGTCGATGCAGTCATGAATAAATTTACAGGTCTCCAAATGCCAGTAAAGTTGATTGATTTAATTGACGCATGAGATACACCTGCTATTTATACATCCGTAGCAGGGGATGCTTCTGATATGTTTTACCAAAAAACGAGCTAAAGCTGCTTCAAGCAGGCAGTGGGCCTGCTTGAAGCTTCTATCAGTTGAGATTTTCGTCGTAGCTGGCTAATTCTTGGGTATCTGAGGTCAGTCGTTGCTGCTTGAGGTATTGCAGTTGCTGCAATAAGCTTTCTATATCCGCCTCCAAATGCAACAGCTTGATTTGCTGATCTGCTTGGTAGACAGACTTCATTGACCGCATAAGGCCGACTTGATTCGCTAATGCTACAGACATATTGCTAACTTCTTGAGAAACGAAAGCAGGACGTTGGATGTGGAAGTACTAGATAAGCCAGTTGACATCTTTCGTCGCTTAGTCATTTGTGCTTACTCACACCACTTGGTCATTTTACCCTGAATGTTAAGCAAGGTTAAGTTTTCCTGTGTCAATTTTTTGAGGGGCTAGTGCCGCTACGCGAAAGTCAAAAGTCAAAAGTCAAAAGTCAAAAGTCAAAAGTCAAAAGTCAAAAGTCAAAAGTCAAAAGTCAAAAGTCA